>DAOVLV010000396.1 GCA_030631085.1 Planctomycetales bacterium
GGTAATCTTCCAGTATTCCCTCCAGGATAACAACGGCCTTATCGTTTATCTTGTGTCGTAGATAGAGTCTCGCCAATTTGAGTCGCTGGTCGGCCTACTTTGCGCTGGCCGCCAGGCGCTTTCCAAACGATAAAACGATTTTGAGCATGGGCGCGACCATGTGCACGATAGCAGGGATCAATGGATTCATGCTCGCCGCCAGCCTCATCGGAAACAATCCCGCCAATCTACCGTGGGCGGTGCTGGCGTCTGCCGGGAGCATCGTCGTTTTCGCCGTCTGCTTTTTCGCCCTGCCGATGCGCCGGTCCAACCACTGACTGATTACCGCCGCCTGCGCTTCAGAATCGCCAAGCCGCCGAGAACCAAAAGCGACAGCGTTGCCGGTTCGGGAACATCAGTAATCCAACCGCTGTCATCTCCCGTATCCCCGATGCCCTGAATGTGCGCGGCGGTGGGGAAGGGGCCATGATCGCCGCCGCCCGGTGCGCTGAGGAAATCGAAGGAATGGGCCGTCAGCGAATCAATCCCCGCGATCGTGTACTCGACGGCATCGCCGGCGCCGAAACGTTTGCTCGTCCCGCCGCTCTTGGCAAAGGCAATCTTGATATCGAAGTAGCCGTCTCCGTCGGCCTTGAAGTTATCTACACCGGTGCTGATGACGGGATCATCGAAACTGCCCGTCGTGGTCGGTGAAGAGAACTGAAGGTCCGCCGGCGCTAGCGCGGTATCCAGATTTAACATCCATTCGGAAACGAACTCCGTGCCGGTCAGGTTGGTAGTCGTAAGCGTCAGTATAACCGAGCCGAGCGAGCCTTCGTCGTCAAAGGTCGCGTTCAGCCACGGTGCCGCCCCAACCGGAGGCGTTGCCCCGCTGAACTCAGTGCTCAAATCGAAGGACACCACCGCACCCGATGCACTCCACGACAAGACCATCAACAGCGCACATACAATAACACTTCGCGTAAGTACCATCGCTTTTCCTCCTTTTAGGATCGCGAACCTCCGTTGCGATATGTCGTATCAGGCAAAACAACCCAGAGCCTTTAGGGCCCACCCTTTGCTTTACCTTTACTCTCTAGTTATAGCACACTTTGCGTATTGCGCCTACTCGGATTCTGGAACATTTTTACCTTTCTGAAGCAAAACATGCGTTTAAAACTATGCGGATAATACCTTCTTTCGCAATCGGCCACCGAAACGCACGCCGCACCCGTCGTTTCGATATTTCACTTTCGCACGACAAGCGCCGGTAGTGTACAATGCCGGAGATCGGCACACCCTGAAAAGCAGGATTGCTCGGAGAATATTCCGTCGCGGACATGTTCGCGCGGAGGTTTATTGAAATCTGAAGTGTATCGGCGGCACAAATGACGGACAAGATGGACAAGTGGCTTCGAAGCGGGCCTGAAGCTCTTCTGCGAAAAGCGGGTCTGCGCGAGGGGAATTGCGTTCTGGACCTCGGCTGCAATCAGGGGCGATACGCGATACCGGCGGCACGAATCGTGGGTAATTCCGGACGGGTCTATGCGGTCGATATGGACAAGAAGGTTCTCCGTAAAGTGAAACGTCAAGCCGCCAAAGACCGACTCGGCAACATTGAAACAGTCCACGTAGCCCAGCACGGTGCGGTTCCCATCCAGGCCGGTACGATTGACGTGATCCTGCTTTATGACGTGCTGCATGGGGGGTACTTTCCCGAAAAGGCGCAGCGAGACAATCTCCTGCGGGAGGTTCACACGTTGCTCAGGCCCGGAGGCTTTCTTTCGTGTTGCCTGACACACTTGAGGCCGTTCGGGTGGACCTATGAAGAAATACTGGCGGAGATAAAGGACGCCGGTTTCCGGCTTCGCCGCCAGTTCAGGCCTGCGCTCGTTCACGACGACAAACTCGTCAGAGTGCGCATCTTCCAATTCGCAAAACCCGGATAACGTCCATGGGTATCCCGGACTATTCCACCGGCTTGAGTTTCACCAGGAGAATCTTTGCTTCTTTGGCGGCTTTGGTGGCGGGGTAATCTTCGAGTATTCCCTCCAGGATAACAACGGCCTTATCGTTCATTTTGTGTCGTAGATAGAGTCTTGCCAGTTTGAGTCGTTGGCTGGCCTGGGTCTCCGGGTCTCGCGGTGCAGCGGGCCTGGTCGAGATGGGAAAGTGCTCCGCCTCAGGCGTAAAGACGCCATCTACGGCAGGCGGGTCCCAACGGAATATCCTGTCGGTTCCAACCTTCAAGCCTCGCATCTGCCGTTTCAGTCGATCAAGTCGGGCCTCCTTTTCTTTCAGTTCGACCAGCAGGGCGTTTGACCGGTTTCGGATGCGTCTGCGTTCGGACTTGAACCTTGCGAGGGCTTGTTCTTCCCGGTTAATGCGGTCGTACAGGTCGTCGCGGTACCACCGGCTGTGGCGGCGATAGACA
>DAOVLV010000412.1 GCA_030631085.1 Planctomycetales bacterium
AGGATGTCCGGCTTGACCGAGGTCGCCACCGAAAATGCCAGGCGCGCGTACATTCCCGCCGAATACGTCCGCACCGGATGATCGATGAATTCCTCCAGTTCGGCGAAGTCGATGATCTCGGCTTCCTTTGCCTTAATTTGTCTGCCGGTAAGTCCCTGATAGGAAAGGCTCGCCCAGATATTTCGCCGGCCTGTGAATTCCGGATGAAAGCCCGTGCCCAGTTCCATCAATGCCTGGATGCGCCGCCGGACCTCCACCGTCCCCTCCGTCGGAGCGACGTTGCCGATGAGTATCTTCAGCAGCGTCGTCTTGCCGGCGCCGTTCTGCCCGATAATAGCGAGACGTTCGCCTCTCTCGACCGTCAGGTCCAGGCCGCGAAGCGCCCAGAACTCCTGGTAGTAATGCTTCCGCCAGAACAGGATGCGGTTGACACCGAGCGCATCGGCGACCTTGTCGGCAGGGTGGCGGTAAAGCCTGTACATCTTCCCCAGCCCGCTCATGCGTATGGCAACATCAGACATTGTCCACAAACACCTTTTTCATTCGACTGAAGAACCAGTACCCCACAAAGAAAGTTACCACCGCCAGTGCCAACAGCACCCAGAAAATATTGCACATCGGCCACCGCCCCATCATCAGGACGTCCTGATAGGACAGGATCATATAATAGAGTGGATTATAGTAGAGCGGATTAAGCCAACCTAACGACTTGAGATTCTCGGGGATCATTTCGACAGTCCAGGCAATCGGGCTGCCGATCATCAAAATCAGGATCACGACGCCTATGACCGTCTGAAGATCGCGCATGATGACGTTCAGGCTCGACAGAATCCATATCAATCCTATAGAGAACATCAGTTGCAGCACCCAGACAGCCGGAAGCATCAATATCCACCACGAAAGTTTACCAAGCAGCACAATAGCGATCAGGAGCAGACCCATACCGGCGGCCTGCGTACATTGACTTGTCAGCACCGCCTTGACGGGGATTAACTCGATGGGAAATAACGTGTTTTTTATCAGGCTCACATTACTGGTAACGGAGACCACGCCGAGGCTTAACGCTTCGGCGAACCCGATGAACGGAACCAGTCCGCAGAAAATCACAATTACATATTCCATGCTGGAATTAAGCAGGTCGGGAAACTTCACCGGCATAACATAGAGATAGACCATCGCGTACGTACCCAGGAATATCAGCGGATAGGCAACCAACCATGCCAGACCGAGGACCGACCCGGCAAAGCGCGCGCGTATATCGCTCGCGGTCGTCTGCCGAAGAAGACCGCGATACTTCCACAACATCAAAACGGGATCACTGAAAAAACTCATTCGGCTTCTTATCTACTCTCTACCTTCTCCTGCTCTATATTTTCGGCTTTACCGAAAAATCGGGGCGACTGGATTTGAACCAGCGACCTCTGCGTCCCGAACGCAGCACTCTAGCCAATCTGAGCTACGCCCCGTTGTTAGATAAACGCTTCTTCTCGTGAAATCCTTCAATACTCTTGAGAAATCGCTCACGCTCAATTGCCGAAACACGATTCGCGTGAGGCTCACTATATACTAATTTCCACGGTCCCTGATAACGAGTAAAACGACCGCCGCGACCTTCTTTATGCTCGGCCAACCGTCGATCCAAATTGTCGGTCTGGCCTACATACAATTTCCCATTACGAATACTACGAAGGATATACACGTAAAACACGCTTCCACACTTGTCCATTCCTATCGCTCAATCCATTCCATAAACCAGCGACCTTCCCAATGGGACACTCTAGCCAAGCTGAGCTACGCCCCGTTGTTGGAAACAGTCTAGCAAATTCCATTTGAAAATCAAGTTTTCCGCGTTTGCCGAATGGACCATTCAACGATGGTCCCCGTCTGGAGGTCTTTGTACCACGTTGGGTAGGCGCGATAATCGTTTGGCGCCTTCGCCAGATGCGCGGGTTCCGGCGTATTCATTAGCGAGCCTCAAATAGATTGCCATTGCCTCGTCTAGTCGTCGCTGCTTCTCCCGACAGAAACCTATCCAGAACAACGATTCAGCCGCACGTTGACGGTCGTTGGAAGAGGCAAACCTATCGAACACCCGCCGGAATTTCGCCACTGCCTCCTCGTAACGCTGAGATTCAACCAGCGCAACCGCTTCGTTGAACGTCGCCAGGTCCGCCTGAGTAGCAACCTTTAAAGACCTGCTGTTATACTGCCAGG
>DAOVLV010000401.1 GCA_030631085.1 Planctomycetales bacterium
CCGTTACTCCGGACTGATGCGCCTTCAGCAGCGATTCGTAGGCTCCCCAGGGCATACGAAGCAGAGCGGCGATATCGGCATAGACCCCCGGCTGCTTTGCCATCAGGGTAACAGTTTCGTTGATCCACGGGCTTCCCATCGCGGCGATGACGATTGTCAAGGATGGGAAATCCCTCGCTATCTCGTCAAACAGGTGCGGGCGGGCGAATTCGAGAACTGCCTGCGGTGCGAAGTCCGTCCCGCTTTCGACGAACACACCCAGACGTCGCTCGGCACAGAAGGAATAGACTTTCATCGCCCGCGTGTCGGCGGGATGAAAACCCTGTGCGGCGGGGCTGATAGTGATTCCGGCGAATTCCGAATGATCGGCAATTTTCGCCAGACGTTCCATCGCATCCGGTTCGGTCGGGTCAATGGCCGCTATGCCGACGGCCTGTTGTTTGTGTTGAGCGACGTAATCGGCAAGGAAGGCGTTGGGGACATCCGCCTTCAAACGCCGGCTTCGGAAACCCCACACGAGCGTTTTGGTAACATCGCGTGAAGCGGCCGTGTGTTCGCCCGGATCGGCAGAAAGATTCTCCTGCCCGCCATGACGCACAAGCCACCCGGCGGCTCCAAGACCCATCTGCCCCGGCGACGCCCATATCCGTGTATGACAATCAATAATCATTTATTAGCCTTCAGCAATCAGCGATCAGCAAACAAGAAACAACAAACAGCCTTCAAATCCGTTTTTTTCTGACTGCTGATTGCTGACTGCTGATCGCTTGTGCGTATTCTACCGTTATTTCTCCCTGGGTGAATGATAATTTTCTCTGTTTGTCTGTTACGCTGTTTGTGATACATAAACAGAATGAACCACAAAGAGCACGAAGAACACAAAGAAAACAAAAGGCATTTTTTGTTTCTTTTACTCTTGGTGTGCTTCGTGACCTTTGTGGTTTGAATTTTTTTGAGGCTATTCAACATGAGTGAAGCAGCGGAAAACTGGACGGTCCTTCGGCTGATTAACTGGACGAAAGATTATTTTGCGCGTTCCGGTATCGACGAACCGAGACTGGCTGCCGAGGTGCTGCTGGGGCATGTTCTGGCCTGCCCGCGGGTGGCGCTGTACACGCAATTCGACCGGATAGTGGAGGCCGAGCACCTGTCGGGCTTTCGCGGACTTATTCGCCAGGCAGTCGATGGAGAACCGATTGCATACCTGATTGGCCGGAAGGATTTTTACTCGCTGGCGATAAAGGTAACGCCCGACGTGCTCATTCCCAGGCATGAGACGGAACTTCTGGTCGATGCGGTGCTGGATTACGCCCGAAGCCGAGGCGGCGAACCACTCCGGCTGTGGGACGTCTGCACCGGAAGCGGATGCGTAGCGGTTGCGGCGGCGAAGCAGTATCCGACATTGACCGTCCTTGCCACCGACATTTCCGAAGCCGCCCTGACCGTGGCGCGAGAAAATGTCAAGCAGCACGGGCTGGACAGGTGTGTCCGCGTCGAACAGGCCGATTTATTAACGTGGCCGCCCCCAAGGGACAGGCAAACACCGCGGCCACGGCACCAAAATCGGTTCGACATTATCACATCCAATCCGCCTTACGTAACCGATGCGGAGATGGAACAACTTCCCGAACCTCTCAAGCGTGAACCCGATTCAGCCCTACGCGCCGGACCGGACGGATTGGAATTCATCACACGCATCATCAAGGACGCCCCGGACCATCTGAAACCAAACGGGCTGCTGGCTATTGAAATCGGTTACAAACAGGCCGAGCGGGTCTATGACCTGCTGAATGAAGCGGGTCGATATGAGGATATTCGATTCGTCAAAGACCCAGCCGGGATTGAGCGCGTCGCACTGGCGCATACCATTGCCGGGCTACGGCAGGCTCCGCCCTGATGAGCGGATTGAGCGAGGCGGCTGTCGTCATTTGTTCACGGCGCGGTTGGATTACTGTTCCAGTATTTCGAACACCGGCGGGGTCGTTAGCCCGTGGTCGTTGAGCAGATACTCGTCGGTCCATTGTTCGTCGTGCGGACTGAAGTGATTCGGACCGGTCCACCCGACCCAGGGCGTATGGAGCGGGCCAAGGATGTTCTTCCGCCCGCCGATGACCTCCACGCAAACCTCCTTGACTCCGGCGGCAAGCGCATCGGTAATATCCGCGCTCATTGGCGGCCAGGGCAGCACGAAGGTCTCGTCGCCGACATGAATGGCTGCGGCGGTGCATTTGACCTCCGGCAGCGCAAGCCGGACGCGCCGCCCGTCCTCGACAGCAGAGCGGACCGAATCGGGGATGCCGATGCGATATTTCACAGCCCCGCCGTAGAAATCCAGACCTTGCCCGACCCACGAACCGGTAGGCAGTTC
>DAOVLV010000136.1 GCA_030631085.1 Planctomycetales bacterium
ATATTACGCATCAATGCAAACGCGCTTTCAGGCTCGTAGCCACGCAGACCCCAACAGGGATAACCCAACAAACCGGCAGTCAAATCGTCCCGACTGAAGATTATCGCCAGGCGACCCTTATACAAAACACCACGCAAACGCGGCTTACGAGAAGACGCTGCCGAACCGCTGACAGCCTTGCGATATGAAACCTTCTTGATGACAAATCCAGCCTTGGTGTAGAGAGAATGACCCGGAACAATCGGCCCGTACCGTCCTTCGGGCAGGATTTTGGCGATGACCTTCTCGACTGATGCTGAAAACGCATCGCTCCCGCCGGCAGCGTCGATTATCAACGTCCCACCGGAATCGATGTATTTACGCAATGCCCGGCAATCTTCAGCATCAAACGAAAACGCGGCGGTTCCCGTCATCGTAGCGGCTGGTTGATTCGCAGCGTCAATATCCGCTATCGCCGTCGGGCCTGTAACCTTTACCGCAATTTTATGCCTGTTGCCCATCAGAATCGAAAATCGCTCCCACGCCATCGGCTCGGGATTGCAATTACCGGTATGCTTGATCAGCGAGACCTTCAATGTCTCTGTGGGAGTGAATTTTTGGGCTATCGGCCATGGACTGACGCCGCGATTACGGAGCGAACCCTTGTCGGTAACGTAAAAGTAGATATTGGTACCCAGGTTAAAAACGTCGATTCCGGACCTGTCGGTGGCGTTCATCTGCCAGGCGAGCGAGACCTCCACCGGCGAGTGGATCGCCAGAAGGCGAACGCCGTTGGAAATACCCATCAGCCTGCGCTTTCTGACCTTGTAGTGGATGGAATAGATCGGATGTTCCACCGGAAGGCGGGTCAGTTCGTGATTCGGGAATATTTTGGCGTAGTACTTCTGCATAGCCGAGTTGAACGCGCCCTTGCTGCACGCAGCCTCGGAGAAAATCACTCCGCCCTGGTGGACGAATTTGCGGAGCGATTCGATGTCCTTGTCGGTGAATTTCGGAGCCGTTGCGCCGGAAATGTAAAGTATCGGCGCGTCGTGCCATTCTTCAACCGGTACGATGAGGGGAATAATCTGCCAGTTGACTTCTTTTTCAAAGGTTTGAAAAATCCGTCGCGTGAAGTTCGCCAAATCCCTGGGCCGGCAGTTCCACGAGCCGGGGTACTTGAGTTTATTGAACAGCACCGGATGCTGCCCGCGAGCGAGAAAAAGAAGGGCGAAGGAAGTCTCGCAAAGCCTCCCGCCCCACGAGCCGTTGGAAGACTGACGCTTAATCAGATTCGAGGCGCATAATTTATACCAGTCCTTCTTCCCGAAATACTTGTACCCGCTGGCCAGTCCGACCCGCTCCAGCCCGTAGAGGTAGTAATAATACCAGTGTCCCGGACCATGGGGGTTGGCGATGGCGCTGAAGTTTTTATCCATCCACTTCAGTCCACGGGCGATTTCCTTATCCTTATGGTCGGTATCGGCCTTGCATTTGACGAACTTCTTGCGATGGGTAACGTCAAAACAGATGAACATCGTCGCCAGACCGGCTGCGCTCATGGAGCCATAACTCCCGCCTTTTTTACCTCGATAAGTCCATCCGCCGTCAGGCATCTGGTCGGCTATCCAGTGCTTTTCCACGTGCCTCCAGTACCTTGGTGGCACTTCGATATTGTTTCTCGTTCCGGCCCAGACGCCCAGAACGGCTATTTGGCTGTTGGAGTTGTCGTACAGACCTTTGGGAAGTTCGGAGAGTTTGCGAATGGGGCGTTTGGGCTTCTCGTAGGGAAAGTAGTTGTAAGCGCCGTGTCCGCCGACGGAGCGGACAAGCCACCTGACGTCTTCGGCGAGTTTCCGGCGGTACTGGCTGTTTCGCCCGAGCATCGCCCATACATTGGCCCGCATCGCCCGGGCGTAGGTCCCGCGCATCTTGACCTTGGCGAGCCACTCGAGGGTTTTTTTCATCCGGGGGTCATGCGGGCTTTCACCGGCTGCCAGGAGGGCATACGCGCGCACAGCCGTTCTCCCGCCGTAGTTGGCTGCATATTTGACGATAGGTTTTGGCGGGGGCGTGTCGGTCTCTTTCCAGTGTCCGTCAGCCCACTGCGACCACAGCCAGACCTTGGCCTTTTCGATGGATTTTTCAACAGCCTGGGCGTCCCACTGTTGCGCACTTTGCGCACGGACAGGTCCGGCCATTGTCAGAACCACCGTTACGATAACAATTACGCAACCAATCCTGAACATGTTACAGGCCCTCTGTTAGTGTTGGTTATCCTATCGTATCATATGGGTGATATATTGTATCGCTGTGCGATTCTATGTATTCTCGGTTTGATTCGGTGCGTCTTCGTCCGAATCCGCACCGTCGGTTACAACCTTCGCCAGGGCTACGACCCTGTCTTTGGATTTGAGGTTTATCACGCGAACGCCCTGTGTCGCCCGCCCGATACTCCTCATGTCGGAGACGCCGATTCGAACGACCATTCCGCCTTCGGTAATCAGAACCAGTTCGTCGTTGTCGCGAACGCTCTTGACGGCTACGACTTTTCCGTTTCGTCCGCTGGTCCTGATGTTGATGATACCCATCCCGCCGCGTGACTGGATGCGATATTCCTCAAATTTCGTCCGCTTTCCGTACCCGTGCTCGCAGACGGTCAGGAGCGCAGCGGTCGGATCGATCACGGACATGCCGACGACTTCGTCACCTTTTCTCAAATTAACCCCTCTGACGCCGCCGGCGGTTCGTCCCATCGATCTGACATTCGCTTCTTTGAATCTAATGGCCTTACCGTCGCGTGTACACAGAACGACCTGGTCGTCGCCGCGTGTAACCGCCGCTCCGATAACAGTGTCGCCTGCGCCCAGACCCGTCGCCTGGATACCGCCTTTTCGCGGGTTTCCATAGGCGGACAGTATGGTCTTTTTAATCTGCCCCTTCATCGTGGCGGTAACGAGGTATCTCTCGTCGAACTCGCGTACGGAGATAACGGCGCAGATACGCTCGTCCTTCTGCATCTGGAGGAGGTTGATAATGGCCCGGCCTTTGGATTGACGGCTCATCGACGGTACGTCATAGACCTTAAGCCAGTACATCCTTCCGGTACTGGTAAAGAACAACATGTAATCGTGCGTGGAGGCGATGAAGAGTTGCTCGATGAAGTCGCCTTCCTTCTTGTCGGAGCCGATAACGCCTCGCCCGCCCCTGCCCTGGCGACGGTACGTCGTCAGAGGCATGCGTTTGATGTAGCCGGCATGACTGATCGTTACGACGACATCTTCCTCGGCGATGAGGTCTTCGTAGTTGAAGTCTCCGACGTCGCCCATAATCTCGGTCCGACGCGGAGTGGCGTACTTGCTTTTTATCTCGTAAATATCCTCACGGATAACATCCAGCAGCAGACGGTCATCGGCAAGGATTGCTTCATGTCCGGTAATTTCCTCGACCAGGGCGGAATAATCCCGCGCGAGTTTCTGGATTTCCAGGCCTGTCAATCGCTGGAGTTGCATCGCCAGGATGGCGTCGGCCTGAACGGCGGTGAGGTTCATTCCGCCGGATTGCGACGCCTGTTTGACGAACTCTTTGGGCAGGAGTTGACGAACGGTCGCCTTTTCTGTCAGGCGGAGTTTTTTTTCCATCAGGCGTTCTTTGGCGGTCGGGACGTCCGGGCTTTTCTTGATAATGGCGATAATTTCGTCGATGTCGGCGACGGCCAATATCAACCCTTCCAGCAGGTGTGCCCGCTGTCGCGCCCGTCTGAGCAGGAAAGCCGTCCGCCGGCGGATAACCTCCTTGCGATGGTCAAGGAACGCCACCATGAACTGCCGAAGGTCGAGCGTACGAGGCGTGCGGTTGATCAGGGCGATGTTGATTATACTGAAGGTGCTCTGGAGCGGCGTGTACTTGTAGAGTTGATTTATCACCAACTCGGGTTCGGCGCCTTTTTTCAGTTCGACTACGATCCGCATCCCGTCCCTGTCGGAATGGTCGTTCAGGTCGGCGATGTCGGGAATCCGCCCGTTTTTGACGTTGTCGGCAATCCTCTCGATGATAGTGGTCTTGAGAACCTGGTATGGAATTTCGGTGATGATGATCAGCGTCTTTGAGCCTCTGGCCTGCTCTTCGGTGTGCATCCGTGCGCGGAGGGCGATGTGTCCCCTGCCGGTGGTGTAGCCCTTGTGGATACCGCTGCGTCCGCAGATTATCCCGCCGGTGGGAAAATCAGGACCCGGAACGATCTTCATCAGGTCGATAATGTCGGCATCGGGATTGTCGATAAGGTGCACCAGCGCATCGCAGATTTCACCGAGGTTGTGCGGCGGGATGGACGTAGCCATTCCCACGGCGATACCCTGCGAACCGTTGACCAGGAGATTCGGGAATTTCGCCGGAAGGACAGTCGGTTCGGTGCGGGTGTCGTCGTAATTTGCCTGCATATCGACGGTGTCGTACTGGATGTCTTCGAGCATCTCGGTAGCCGGTGCGGTCATGCGGGCTTCTGTGTACCTCATAGCCGCCGGCGGGTCGCCGTCTATCGAGCCGAAGTTACCCTGCGGATCGACCAGCGGAACCCGCATGTTCCAGTCCTGTCCGAGGCGAACGAGCGTCGGATAGACCACGCCTTCACCGTGTGGATGGTAGTTACCGGATGTATCGCCGGCGATCTTCGCGCACTTTCGGTGTTTGGTTCGCGGGCCTAGGTGCAGGTCGTGCATTGCCATAAGAACGCGGCGTTGCGAGGGTTTCAGGCCGTCGCGGATGTCAGGCAGCGCGCGGTCCATTATCGTGCTCATCGCGTAGGTCAGATACGAATCGCGCATCTCCTCCTCGATGAGCAGGTCTTCGATCTGCTCGTCTTCAAATATCAGTTCCGCCGGCATTTCGGAAACCGCCCCAGCCGAATTATCATCCGTATTGTCCGATGGCGCTTTCGCTTCACGTTCTGCCACAAATCTACTCCTGTAAGAATCAATAAAATCGGGGATTTGCAAGGTATTCCATCACCTTGCCTTTGGGTTCCCAAGGAGGTATTATCGCATCAAAACCAACGAATTGCAATCAGCAGTCTTTCGCGTTTTTGCGACTGGTGAGCGTTGTAAAAACAGAGTATATTATTTCACCGGCGAAAATCGGAAAATACGAATTGTGATAGATGAACAAACCATTATGAAGGCGGTGAATCTGCTGCTTGATGCCGCTCCTCCGGGATCAAAGGTGATCCTGTTTGGATCGTACGCCCGTGGCCAGGCCGACGCTCGCAGCGACCTGGACTTCCTGGTCGTTGAGCCGGAGGTGAAAAAGCGGCTTGCGGAAATGGTCCGGCTGCGGCAGGCACTTCAACCGCTGCTCGGTTCATTTCTGATTCCGGTTGATGTGTTGGTGGTCAGCGAAGAGAAGTTCGACTATTGGCGAGATACGCCCAACACCGTCTATTACAGCGCACTGAAAGAAGGCAAGGTCTATGAACAGGTCGCATGAGCATTCCGAAGTTTTGTTGCGAAAGGCGCATGGCGACGCGAAAATGCTTTACAGCCTGAACGCCGATCCTGAAATGCCGGACTGGGGCATGGGATTTCACGCCCAGCAAGCAGTAGAAAAGGCAATCAAAGCCGTCCTGGCAAACCATTCGGTTGAGTATCCATATACACATGATCTGTTGGTGCTTCTGAAGATACTGCGAGAAAACAAAATTCAAGTTCCGCCGGACGCCGAGCAATTGCCCGTTCTGACACCTTTTGGCGCTCCACTTCGATATGACGGAGCCTCTGATGCAGATGAACAGGGACTCGAATTGGACAGGTCATGGTTGGAGTCTTGCGTAAAGCGGACGTTGGAATGGGCAGAGTCCACCATTGATGGATAAATCCAGGGATGATTGATTGGTAACAAACACTCTCGATAAAAAGCGTGATTTGCCTCTCTGGATTTGGG
>DAOVLV010000074.1 GCA_030631085.1 Planctomycetales bacterium
AAGCAGCGACAGTATTCACTTCTATGTCGCGGCGGTAAATGGTCGGTACTATGCCGTCCGGCTCAGCGAAGGGCTTTACCAATGGGAAATGGCTACTTCCGACGTGATATCGGCCAGACCGGTGATCTTCAGGGATAAACTTTACGTCGGAAGTCAGGACGGGAAATTCTATGCAATCAATCCATTCCGAGAGAAAGACCGCCTCGTATGGGCAAACCTGACAGATGCCGCCATCTCGGCAAACTTCACGGTGGATTCACGGGGATGCTTCGTCGGCAGCCAGGACTACCGTCTCTACGCGTACGACAACCTCACCGGAGACGAATTGTGGAAATACGTGACCCAGGGCCCGCTGCGCGAACCTGTGCAGGTCGGTAGCCAGACGGTTTATCAGTATGCCTGGCGAGACCACTTCTACGCAATCGATCTGGCTAGAGGAGCAAAACGCTGGAAACTGCCCGAAGGGCGAAAAGTGCTGGCTTGTGCGAAAATCAACAAGCAGCCTTACGCTATGGTCCTGACGAATAACCGGCAACTACTGCTCGTACACGAAATACTGGGAAAGACCGAAAAATCCTTCCCAATGACAGGACTGGACCTGTTCGTTCCAAACGCAGCCAAACCTGTTATCTATGCCGCTACGACCGATGGAAAATTCGTCTGCATAACCCCCGAATCGGTCAATCACATAACGCCCAAAATGCTAAAAGACTGATCCGGTTGAGCGCATTTATATAATCAGTGCGCAAAACACCGACAATATCAGACTTACTCGCCGTTTAGTGCTGACAATAACCCGTTTCCCCCGAAAGGAGAGCATCACTCGTGAAGACCAAAATCCAACGTGCATTAATCAGCGTTTTCGATAAGACGGGCGTAGCTGACTTCGCCAAGTCGCTCGCGGATATGGGCGTGGAGATAATTTCCTCCGGCGGAACGGCCAAGGTAATCGAGGCAGCCGGTGTAAAAGTCCGCCAGGTCCAGGAGTGGACCGGATTCCCGGAAATGCTTGGCCACCGCGTCGTTACGCTGCATCCGAAGGTCCACGGCGCGATCCTCGCGCTGCGCGACGACCCGGAACACCAGGCCGACATCGAAAAATACGGCATCGAACCGCTGGATTTGGTCTGCGTGGGGCTTTACCCGTTCGAGCAGGCCATTGCAAAGGATGGATGCACGCTGGCTGAAGCGATTGAGATGATCGACATCGGCGGGCCTACGATGGTCCGCGCCGCTGCGAAGAATCATAAATTCGTTACCGTCGTAACCGGGGCCGACCAGTACGACGAAGTCCTCTCCGAGATGCAGGCCAACGACGGAGCCGTTACGCAGGAACTCCGATGCGAACTCGCCCACACCGCCTTCTGCCTGACCGCCCACTATGATACAGTTATTAATACCTATCTTGCCGAACAGCGCGGCGTCTCGCTGCCGGAACGTTTGACGCTCAGTTATAAAAAATCCGCCGGTGAACTGCGCTACGGTGAAAACCCGCACCAGAACGGCGCGTTCTACACCAGCGGCGAAGCCGAGGTCGAACCCTGCATCGGACGGGCGAAACTCCTGGGCGGAAAACCAATCTCGTACAATAACTACTTCGACGCCAACGGCGCGCTGGAACTGGTAAAGGAGTTCGACTCACCGGCTGTCGCCATTATCAAGCACGCCAACCCCGCAGGATGCGCCGTCGATAACGACCTCGTCGAGGCATACCGCAAGGCCTACTTCGGCGATGTCAATGCCGCAATGGGCGGAATCGTCGCAGTCAATCGACCCGTAACGGCGGATTTGGCGACGGCCATTACCGAAACATACCAGCGATGGGGAAAAGACGCCGGGGCCGGCGGGTTCTTCGCAGAAATTATCCTCGCGCCGTCATTCGAGCCGGAAGCACTGGAAATTATCAAGGCCCGCAAGGGCTGGGGCGGCGATGTACGACTGCTGGAGATCGGCCCGTTTGAGGCGAAGCGAAACAACGAAAAATATCTCAAGTACGTCGTCGGCGGCCTGCTGGTACAGGACCGCGACGCCCTCGGTCTGAACGAGGACCAATGGAAAGTCGTTACCAAACGCCAGCCCACCGAGACCGAAATGGCCGACATGCGTTTCGGATGGCTGGTCTGCAAAAACACCAAGTCCAACGCGATAGTATTGGCCAAGGACAAAGCCCTTCTCGGCGCAGGCGCAGGACAGATGAGCAGGGTCAATTCCGCCCGCCTGGCCGGGCAAATCGCCAAGGCCTACGGCGGCGGCGATGCCGTCGATACAGCCGGCTGCGTGCTGGCGTCCGATGCGTTCTTCCCGTTCCCCGACAGCCTCGACTGGGCAGTCGAAGCCGGCGCAACAGCCGTCATCGAACCGGGCGGGGCCAAGAAGGACTCCGACGTCATCGCCCGCGCCGACGAACTGAACCTGGCGATGATTTTCACAGGAACCAGACATTTTAATCACTAACGGCACTGGATGAATCGCGCTGAAAGGGGAATACGGAGAGATGAAATCCCACAAAGCACTTGTCGCCATTATGGCTGCTATTATCATCAGCGCTGTTATTGTCCTTATTGTAATGATACGCAGCGATAAGCATCGGGATGCGGGCGTTTTGGAGTTCCGCATCGCACCGACGCTTCCGGGCAGCGGTAGCGCTATAGGCACAGAACTGACCGAAACCGAATACGAAACCTATATGAGCCAACTGGCCGGGCAAGGCCCAACTACCAGGCCGAACCAAGACGAGAAGTACCTGTGGTTCCCAATTCGCAACACATGCCGAATGCTTGCCCCCAATCTGATCGTCGGCAAACGTGGCGATAAGAAATACATCCTGCTGTTCAACCAGCCCGAGTACACGATGCTGAACGATCCCCGCAACCCTTCGTGGTCGGTCTCTTCGGCCCACCCAGAGCGTGACGAGCGCGGAAAACCGTCAGTGTACTTCAATTTGGACGAACGCGGGGCCAGACTCATGGCCTTGCTGACCGGTGCTCACAAGGGTCATTTCCTGGCCATCTTGGTAAGCGACGAGGTGTACTCGGCGCCAGTCCTCAGATCGACAATCTACAACAGCGGTGTCATCGGGGGTAATTTCACTGTCGCTGAGGTTGACAAATTAATCCGCACGCTGGAGGACAGGTCGCTACCGTCATCGAACCAGGCGGGTCTAAGAAAGACTCCGACGTCATCGCCCGCGCCGACGAACTAGGCCTGGCAGTGATATTCACAGGAACGAGGCATTTTAATCATTGATCTGTCGTGGCACGGGCGTCTCGCCCGTGCGGAAAGAAGACATGGCCGAGACGGCCATGCTACGACAAGGCATTACTATCGGAGCAATCGTGTGCCTATCGACACAGTAAAAATCGGCGACCTCTCGGTAAGCAGGCTGATAATCGGCGGTAACCAGTTCAGCGGGTTTTCCCACCAAGGCGACGACCGCGACGCGGAAATGAAGCATTTCTACACCGTCAACCGAATCAAGCAGGCCCTCCGCCAGGCCGAGCAACTCGGCATCAATGCCCACATCAGCCGGGCCGACCACCACGTGATGCGATACCTAATAGAGTACTGGGACGAAGGCGGCGATATCACCTGGCTGGCCCAGACCTGCCCCGAACTCGGCACCACCGAACGCGGTATCGACAACGCCATCGCCGGCGGCGCACAGGCCTGCCACATCCACGGCGGGACGATGGATTTCCTGATCGCCAACAATCAACTGGACGAACTACCCGCCCTCATCGCAAAGATTCGACAGGCCGGTCTGGCCGCCGGAATCGCCGGGCACAATCCCGAGGTCTTCGTCTGGGCAAAGGAAAACCTCGACGTCGATTACTATATGTGTTCCTACTACAATCCCATTCCCCGCGACAAGCAGGCAGAGCACGTCTCCGGAACGGACGAGCAATACCTTGATGAAAACCGCCGGGCCATGACCGATCTTATCGCCGACCTCGACAGGCCCGTCATTCACTACAAGGTCCTCGCCGCCGGTAGAAACGATCCCAAAGAGGCGTTCGATTTCGTCGCCCGCCATCTCCGCCCGCAGGACGCCGTCGTCGTCGGCATCTACACAAAGGACCACCCCGACAGCCTGGCCGAAAACCTGCAACTACTGACCGCCGCGATAGAAGCACGACCACAGTAGCGCCTCCCTCGGAACCCAAAGCCCAGCCATTCGAATGGCTGGGTTTTTTAAAACCCAATCAAACTCTCCTCCCCGCCCAAAAATATTTATTCGAATTGACGATAATTATCGTTGACTTTTGACGACAGTTGTCGTACATATGGCGTAGCATGGCCGTCTCGGCCATGATCCCACGGGCGGGACGCCCGTGCTACGGCATTGGCGAACATTATTTTCACGGTTTTTTTGGAGACTTCTGACATGGCAAAACGAAAGGCGAAACGCCCTACCGACGCGGAACTCGTGATCCTGAATGTCTTGTGGAAGCAAGGCCCAGCCACGGTTCGCCAGGTCAACCGGACGTTGAACGAAACCCGCCGGACAGGATACACAACCACGCTCAAGCAGATGCAGGTAATGACCGGAAAGGGTCTGCTGGCGCGGGATGAATCATGCAGGCCTCAAATCTATCGACCGGCCTTCTCGCAGGAGAAAACCCGCCGGCAACTGGTCGAGCACCTGATGGACGGCGCATTCGGCGGATCGGTGAGCAAACTCGTCCTGCAGGTCCTGCGAACAAAAGATGTCTCGGCAAGGGAACTTTCACGGGTCGAAACGCTTCTAAATAAACTGGAAGGAGAGCGGAAATGACCGGCCTCCAAAACATCCTGACGAATCCGCTTATGCAGCGTGCAGGGTGGGCGCTGCTGCATTTTCTCTGGCAGGGAGCAGCCGTAGCGGTCTTGCTGATTGCGGCGATGCTGTTTCTCCGCCGCCGATCGCCGAACCTTCGATACGTCGTAGCGTGCTCAGCCCTGCTTCTGATGCTGGCGATGCCCGCAGCCACTATGTGGATGGTCAGACCCGCCGCTGTCGAAGTGCCCGTACCGGCGTGTCCCGAACCGATTATACCGGACGAGGTCGTCGAAGTGCCGCCTCCAGCCGAGTATCCGGTTGAGGCTGCGATAGAACCTGTCCCGGCAGAGTTCGCGCCGATTCCGCCCGTCGAACCTGTCGAATCCGCTGAATCCGCTGAATCCGCCGAACTCGTCGAACCGCCCCAGCCGTGGCACGAACGGGTCGGCGAAACCGTCAGACCTGCATTGCCGTGGATTGTCTTAGGATGGCTTATCGGCGTGCTGGCACTGTCGGCCTGGCATGTGCGGGGATGGATGCAGGTTCAAAGGCTGCGGCGGGTGGGTGTCCGCCCGGTCGGACGGGAAATTACCGACGTTCTCGCCCGCTTGTGTAAGCGGCTTGGTATCAGCCGAGCGGTGCGGGCAGTCGAATCGGCGCTGGTTCGCGTGCCGACCGTCGTCGGGTGTCTCAAACCCATAATCCTCCTGCCGGCGTCGGCTCTGACGGGCCTGACGGCGGAGCAACTCGAAGCCATACTCGCCCACGAACTGGCCCACATCCGCCGCCACGATTATCTTATCAACCTGCTCCAGACAGCGGCAGAGACGCTGCTGTTCTATCACCCCGCAGCCTGGTGGGTCTCCCGTCGCATACGCGCAGAACGTGAGAACTGCTGCGACGACCTCGCCGTCGCAGCCTCCGGCCAACCCCTGGTCTATGCCCGCGCACTGACAGCCGTTGCGAAACTCTCCCAACCCCAGCAACGCCTGGCCGTCGCAGCCAACGGCGGCGGAAAATTCATCGCCCGCATCCGCCGAATCGTCGGTTTGCCCACCGACAAACCCGACCGCCGAGGCCGATGGTTGGCAGGAGCATTCACACTTCTGACCGTCCTGACCATAGTCATAACCCTGACCGTCTCCTGCGCCACAGACAAGACCCCAGTCGAAAAATCACCCGCCACGCAGACGGCGTTCAGGTCCTCGGATACTGTGCCCACGCAGCGGAAGATTGAGGGGAGGGTTGTGGACGCCGACGGCAAGCCGGTCGCTGACGCGGAGATCCTGGTGCTCAAGATGGGACCTCACTACATAGGTACCGAATATTCGGTTGAGCAGGAGATTGTCGCTCGAACGCAAAGCGACGCCGATGGTAAGTTTTTCGCCGTTGTTACCGGGATTCCTGAAGAAGTCTATCTCGAAGGCGTCGCTCGAAAGCGTGGTACTGGCTTCGGATACAGTCAGACCGTAGGCTTTCCGGCAACGGACGGCAAGCCTCGGAGGATTCTGCTTCGCAAGACCGCGAACCTGGAAGGCCTGGTGGTGGACGAATCCGGTCAGCCCATCGCAGGCGCCCAAGTGCGGGCGGACCTCTTCGACGGTACAGAGTGCCTTGACCCTGACGTGCTGGGTTGCCCACATCTCGACTGGTTTGTCGCCAAGACGGGAAAGGATGGCCGGTTCTCCATTCCCGGCGTGCCGTCCGATATTTTCGCCGAATTCATCGTACGAGCGGACGGTTGGGGAACTGTGGCGACCCGTGAGGACATCAGAGAGGCACCGCAATTCCGAGCCGGGCAGAAAAACATTCAGATCGTTCTTCCACCCCAGTGCCGGATTGAGGGCGTGGCCATTGACAAGAGCACCGGCAAACCGGTTGAGGACGTTCAACTAATAGCGACTTGCGGTCATGTCCTCGACGATATAGCAGGCAAGCCATCAACGACTTTCCGACCTTCAGCCTCGCTCGCAAGGCCACCGGTCTTGACCAAGTCCGACAAGGACGGACGCTTTGTAATGAATGCCTTGAAACCGGGCCACTGGACGGTAGCGTTGGCCCAGCAGCGCATGCACGATCGCGCTGAGCTTGGCCAATGGGTGGCCCAGCCGGTTGTGGTCGACTTGGCGGCAAAAGAGAGCCGATCGATTCGGGTTGAGTTGAGTCGTGGCGAGATTGTTGAAGTTGCCCTTGTGGATGGCACAGGAGCCCCTGTCAGAGGCCGCCTCGTCATCACCTTCGGGAAGGAATTGTGGGGGTCTCAGGTATCCGACGACAACGGAACCGTGCTTATGCGACTACTGCCGGGTAGTTACACGCTTATGGCGTCGGACTATCCCGATCCCGTCGTTTACCCAGGTCAAGAGGCACCAAGGCGCCTCCATGGCCGTGTGGGCCTAACTGTGGAGCATGGCAAGAGGAGCCAGCGTATTCAGGTGCGGTTAGTGCAGGAGCCCGCCACGCAGCCGGAAAAGAAGACCGAAAAGATAGCTTGGGGAGAAACTGTCAAGGGCCTTCAGTCAGGCCTTAGTTTTGATCTGCAGGATCGCCCTTATCGAGCAGGTGAACTTGTCAGTTTCAGGCTTCACGTTCGCAATACCGGTAAGAAGGATGTTACTTTGGCGGATTTTGTGGCGGGCGATCCCAAGGCCGATCATGTTGTCCTCGTTTCCTGGTCTCCAAGTGTGCGGGATTCGACCGGCAGGCTGCTCCCTATGTCGTCTATGACTATCGGCATGCCAGTGCGAAAAAGAGTGAGGACGCTTGCGCCAGGCCACATTATGGCGGTTGGAACAATACTTCTGAAACTTGACGTAACCCCGGAAGATCGACCGCATGAGCCACACCTCTTTCTCAAGCCTGGTACGTACCGGATAAGCCAAACCTATCGATTTAATCAACAAAAAGAGGCGACCTGGTCTGGCGAAGTAACGACAGGAGAA
>DAOVLV010000211.1 GCA_030631085.1 Planctomycetales bacterium
AGGCCGGCTTGTGCTGGCGACACATCCCGGCAGCGAACACGCACCGGAGACGACCGACAAATATGTCCGCTACGGTTCCAGCCCTCGCGGCGGGCAGGCGATTCTACTGGCAGCCAAGGTCCTCGCACTCCGCGACGGGCGAGCCAACATCGCCTTCGAAGACGTCGAAAAAGTCGTACACCCGTCACTCCGCCACCGGTTAATTCTCTCATTCGAAGGACAGGCGGAAGGCATCGAATCCGACGAGATCATCACCCAGGTACTCCAGACTGTCCCGCAAACCTAGACAATTTCCAATTTCCGATTTTCAATTTCCAATTGAACAGAAGAGTCGCCGAACGTTATTCCAATTGGAAATCGGAAATTGGAAATTGGAAATTCGGATCAATTCAAGATCGCGCGCAACACGAAGAAGTATCCTACCGCCAACGCGCCGGCGAGGACTATGGGTGGTACAATTATCCGATAGACCGGCATAAAACTCGTTTTGAAATGGCGATTGCTCAGAATGAGACACAGGTGCATCGGGCTGAGCATCTGTCCCATGTGCCCGAAGAAAAACGCCAATGCGATATAAGCCGGTATCGGTTCGGAAGCGGGTATCAGACCCATTATGATAGGGAAACTCGTTCCCACAAAACCGACCGCTATTCCCGTTACCATCCCGGCGATGAACGGGAGGATCGCAATCACCGCAATTATCGGAACGTCCACGTCGGCCAGTTCGACGCTGATCCGTCCGGTTGCGTCGGTACAGGTGAGCATGTGCTTGAATACCATCACGCCGATAACCAGCAGCGCCATCGTATAGACCCGCTTGTCGGAGAAGGCTTTGCGGACCGCCGAGCCGCCTAGGCGATTGAGACGGATCGTCCAGAAAAGACTGACCAGCATCCCCAGACCTATCGGCACATAACCGTGCACCGCGGCTAACACCGCGTCGGTTCCAGCCAGGGCCGGTTCGCCCGACTGGGGACGCGGCGGGCAGTAGAGGAACACCCAAAGCAGCAACTTCACCACGCCCCAGATAGCCACGATTAACCAGATGGACGAGGTCTCCTTCAGTAGTTTGCGCTTGGTCCCTTTCGGCGGTGCCGGAGCGGCTATGTGCAGGTCGGGATGCGTCTTTCGCAAAATCAACAGGCCGCAGGAAACCATGATGATACTCAAAGGAAACTGAAACCGTATAAAGGACAGAAAGTCCAGTTTCGTTATGCTTACCGCCAGGATCATCCCCGGATACAGAGGCCACCAGCATTCCCATATGTGCCGGAAATAGTAATTGATTGCCGATAGTCGCGCCCCGGACACCTTTGTGCCCCCGGCTGCCGATCCGACCATGGGCGCTGAAAACAGCGCTCCGCCGGGCATCGGCAACAGCCCTATGAGTGCCGGAAGCGCCGCCATCGCCACCGCAGGCCGACGGAGAAACGCCCTTGCAAGCGAGACAATCCTCTCCAACTGGCCCGACGCCCGCATGATCTCCGAAAGTCCGATCAGCACGGAGATAATGACGGCAATGGCGATAGTTCCGGGACTGACCACGCCGGCAAGCACCGCCAGGGATATGTCGCCCGCCTCCATACCGAACAACATGCCGATAGCCACAGCGCCCACGGCTATCGCCGCCGACAACGGCAACTTCAACCGCGCCAGAATCAGTATCAGCCCGAAGGCGCCCAGAGTGTAAAGCAATGCAGGCATGGCAAGTTTGTACACGCTTGATAAGACATACGATAGAAAAATTTGAAAGAAGCCCAGCCATTCGAATGGCTGGGCTTGGCGAAAGAGCGACAGGGCAGTAAGATGGGGCAGGGATGGAAGGCGAATGACGGATCTTTTCAAGTCATCTGAAGATGAAGCAATTGCCCGCAACGCACCGTTGGCAGTGCGGATGAGGCCGATGACCATCGACGAGATCGTCGGGCAGGACGAATTTCTGGGTCAAGGCAAACTGCTCCGGCGGATGCTCTCGGCAGGTCGGCTTACAAGCCTGATCTTCCATGGCCCGCCGGGGACGGGAAAGACCACGCTGGCCTATGTCATCGCCCGGCAAAGCGATTGTCAATTCCATGGCCTGGACGCTGCGAGCACGTCGGTCGCGCAAGTCCGCGAAATCTCCAAACAGGCACGGGCGCTGCTGGCATCGGTGGAAAAACGGACCGTCGTGTTCATCGACGAACTGCACCGCTTCAACCGCGCCCAGCAGGACGTTCTGCTCAAAGACGTCGAAAGCGGAGTGATTATCCTCATCGGAGCCACCACCGAAAACCCGTTTTTCGTCATAAACTCACCGCTTTTGAGCCGATCGACGATCTTCCGCTTCAACACGCTTACTGAAGCAGGCATTATCGACCTGTGCCGCCGCGCATTGACCGACAAGGAGCGGGGCCTGGGCAAATGCAACGTCCGAGCCGACGACGACGCACTGGCCCACATCGCTAAAATTTCCGACGGCGACGCTCGCAGGGCGCTGACGGCCTTGGAAATCGGCGTGCTCAGCCAGTCCGAACGCGCCGATGGCGGTGAAATCGTCTTCGACCTGCAAACGGCTGTTGAATCCATTCAGCAAAAAGTCGTCCGGTACGACCGGGCAGGCGATGAGCATTACGATGCCGCCAGCGCGCTGATAAAGTCCATGCGTGGAAGCGATCCGGACGCGACGGTCTATTGGCTTGCCAGGATGATCGTAGCCGGCGAGGACCCACGCTTCATTGCCCGGCGGATTGCGATACTTGCCAGCGAGGATGTCGGAAACGCCGACCCGCGCGCGATTTCAGTCGCAGCCGCTGCCTTCGAAATAACCGAACGCATCGGCCTGCCGGAATGCCAACTCACGCTCGCACAGGCTGCGATTTACATGGCCTGCGCGCCGAAATCCAACGCTTCGGCAATGGCAATATGGAAGGCTGTGTCCGACGTGAAAAATAATCGCACTGTTCCGGTTCCGTATCACCTCCGCAACGCGCCGCATCCGAAGATGAAGGAACTCTACGGCCACTCCGAGGGCTACCAGTACAGCCACGATTACAAAGGCGGCATCAGCCCCGACCAGGACTACCTCGGCGTGGACAAGAATTATTACACCCCGACCGACCGAGGCTACGAGAAGCACATCACCGCCTACCTCGAATGGGCCAGGAAACTGCGAGAAGAAGCAAAGACAGATTAGGACTGGCCACTGAAGTAGGGCGGGCCAGTTGGCCCGCCCTACAGACTACTTCCCTCAATCCGCTTCAATGCCTCGGCAGCGGTTTGGCGAAGATCTTCGCTTTTGTCCTTCAACGCTTCACGGAGCGCAGGAATCGCATCCTTCGCCGCTGGACCTATCTTACCCAACGCCCTGGCTGCCTTGTTCCTCTTCCATGACTCTTCTTCTTTCAAGCCCTGTATGAGGAGGGGAACGGTTTTTTCGGCCGTAGCAACAGGGGCAATTTCCACTAACGCCTCGGCGGCCCCAAGACGCACACTGGCATTTTTGTCCCTCAAGTCCTCGACGAGAACAGGTCTGGCTTCCTTGATGGCAATGATGGGGGCGATCTGCCACAAGGCCACCGCAGCCGAGGGCCGAACATAATGGATTTTATCTTTCAAGGCCTTGATTAGCGTGGGAACCGCCTCCTTCGCCGCTGGACCTATTTCACCCAATGCATTGGCGGCACAACTGCGAATAGATGCTCTCTCGTCCTTCATCGCTTCGCAAAGTGCGAGCACAGTCTCCTTATCCGGCGGGCTGATATTGCCCAGGATCGTGGCGGCCTCTGCGCTAACATCCAGGCTTCTGTTCTTCAGCGCTTCACGAAGTGCCGGAACGACCCCCTCTGCCGACGGGCCTATCTCGCCCAGAATCGAGACGGCGTAGCATCGTACAGCAAGGCAGTCGTCTTCCAATGCCTCGATTAGCGCAGGAACAGCCGGTTCGCCAAGAGCGATTAGATCTCTTTCTATTTCGTCGAAATTATGGGGTTCCTTATCCCCCATCAACCCCCAATTAATCAGCAATTGCCGCACCGGTCCGGGATCTTCGTCAACGTAGTATTCGCGCAACTCGTCCACGAGTTTCCGGGCTTGGTATTCGTCCGTGCTGGTGTGGTACCGGTACCAGCCGCCCGCCGACAGAACAACCAGAACGATCACACCCAAGGTGGCCCATCTTTTCCGAAATTTCATCATCGCTGCGGATCATTGTAGTCCGCGAATCATGCGAAGACGAATGGTTTTCCGAAAAGCCGGTGCCGTGGTCGCTACGTTTGCGACCACGTTAACGTCTGCGCATCCGCATGGTCGCAAACACCGCGACCACGACACACGGTTTTATCGCTTATGAAAAAATCCATCCGTTCACGTTTGCGCGCGCAAACGTGAACGTAAAAATCGGGGGGCCGAAAAATTCCAAAAAAACTTTTCCCAAGGCCGCCAAGGACTTATGGCGTCGCAATCCATTTTCTGTTCGCCTTTGCGCGCGCAAACGCGAACGGAAAAGATAATATAGAGAGAATAGGGACTAGGGACTTGGGTTTAGGGACTTGGAAAACGGAAAAGCAGAAAAACAGATGAACCAGTCAACCGGTTAACCAGTCAACCAATCTGTTGGCGTGCTCGCTTTAGCGAGGCATGGCGAAATGGCAAGCCGTGCCGTTTAGGCAATATAGGCAAAGATGGATTTTTTAAAATGGACGAAAAAATGACCTCAAAATACGCAA
>DAOVLV010000389.1 GCA_030631085.1 Planctomycetales bacterium
AGGTAGAAGAAATATGCCGGCCCGGACCCGCTGACGGCGATAACCGCGTCGATTAGTTCTTCGGCGACGCGGACTGTTTTTCCGCAGGAAGCGAAGAGTTTTTCCGTCCATGCCAGGTCCGCTTCGGTTGCGCCAGGCCC
This sequence comes from Planctomycetales bacterium, assembly GCA_030631085.1. GTDB lineage: Bacteria > Planctomycetota > Phycisphaerae > SM23-33 > SM23-33 > JAUWNJ01. The sequence continues at coordinate 141 of DAOVLV010000389.1, forward strand.
GGCGGCCACGGCGCTTACGCCGGCACCGACCAGCATGGGCGTGTTGGGCATGACGCGGACGATCCGCCCCTTTTCGCCAAGTTTCTCGAAGATAAATTGTGCGCGGATACCGGCTGCGATACTGACGATTGTGGCATCGGGATTGATGGCTTCGGCGACGCCTTCGAGAACCTCGCCCATTATCTGCGGCTTGACTGCGAGGATGATTTGCGGGCATTGGGCGGGGACGCTGTTATCGGTTTCAGTCGTGATGCCCAGTTCGCGCGTAAAATGCTGCCGACGGGAAAACTGCGGGTCGGAAACGACCACGGAATTATGGTCGATCAGGTTGGCTGAAATGACCCCTCGCATCAGGGCTTCAGCCATGTTGCCCGCACCGATTACACCGAGTTGGTATTTGGCCATTTCAGCCTCACTCGTCGAGGATTTCCAGTAGTCGTTCGGTAAGTTCCACGTGGCGGGATTTATCTCGCGTGAGTTTGCGGAGTTGTTCCCGTCGGGGCGGTTCGGCTGCCGTCGAGGCGAGTTGGTCGTACTCATCGGCAGCGGCTGAAACAGTTTGAAGCATTTCGTTGAAATGTTCTCGAAGAATCACTCGTTCAGGCATTGTAAGTCTCCTGGGACGGCCCTTCCGCGAGAGCGTGAATGACCGAGACGTGAGAGAGTCCGTCGTGTTTCATCGCATCGAGAATGGCGTGTATCTCGGCTCGTTGTTCCTCGTCGAGACATTCGATGTGCCGGAGTTCATCGACCGCTGCCTCTACGCACACGAGCAGCGAGGCTTCGAGTTCCGCCACCTTTTTCAATTGGCCAAGGTCCTGACCGCATACGGACGACATGGTGCAACTCCCTTATCAACTAACTCTATTTTCGCACACCAGGTGAAAATACGCAAGGTAGAAACCGCCAATTTTGCGCTATTTTTATACCGGCAGTGGCATGAAGGTGGGCCTTCGCTCCGCTTCGGCCCAGCCTACCTCTACTGCATTGCTTGACGCCGCCGGATATATGATGCGATACTTATGCGGATGTTTTCTAAAGCAGGCAAGATACTGGTGAAGTTGCTTGGCGGTTCCCGGAACGAGCGGATGGTCCGCGCGCGGATGGACGTTGTCCGCGAGCGGATTAACGTGGCAGGGCGGGAGTTTGAAGATGAGTATTATGCTCTCGTTCGCAGGGCGGCTGAAGCGATGGGCGGCGAGGTCGCCCCGGACGAACTTATCCAAATGGCCAGGTCGCTTGAAGTCGTTCCGATAGCGGCGAAGGATTGGCTTTGCCGAAAGAGCGACGATTTTCGCCGCCGGCTGGCCAACGGCGAATCTCCCGAAGACATTCTCCCCGAAGCCTTCTCGACTGTGCGAATAGCGTCCTGGTTGGCGAGGAATCACCGGCAGTTTGACGTGCAACTGGCGGCGGGGCTGGTACTCCACGAAGGGGCAATCGCAGAAGAAGCCACCGGCGAAGGCAAGACCATCGCCTGTTACCCAGCCATTTACATGTCGGTCCTCGATGGTAAGAAGGTCCACGTCGTTACCGTCAACGATTATCTCGTCCAGCGAGACTGCGACTTCGCGGCTCCGATTTTCGAGATGCTTGGTATGCGGGTCGGCGCGATTCAGCAGCCGATGGACAGCGCCGAACGCCAGAAGCAGTACGCCTGCAACGTAATCTATGGAACCAACAGCGAATTCGGATTCGACTACCTCCGCGACAACATGAAAATGTCGGTGGCCGAACAGGTCCAGGGCGTCCGCGATTACGCCATTGTCGATGAGGTTGACAATATCCTGATCGACGAGGCGAGGACGCCGTTGATTATTTCGGGACCCGCTTACGGTGACGTGGGGCGATACAGTAAGGCCGACGGCGTAATCAGAGAAATTATCAAGCGACACCGTTCTTACAAGCAGAGCAATCATCGCGTCGAAAACCTCAAAAGGTCCGTCATGGCCCTTGAAGGCGAGCATTCCAAAGCCGACAGTGAGAAGAAAAAATCGACCTCCGGAAAACTGGATAAATCCCGCGTCGAACTCAACAGGGCGGAGAATGAACTCGCCGGCCTGACGAAATATTTCGAGGTCGAACTGGACAAGAAATCCGCCCACCTGACCCATGAAGGCGTCAGCGCCGCACAGGAAGTGGCGGGGGTGGGTAGTTTTTACGTCGGGGCCAACATGGAATGGCCTCACTTGCTGGACCAGTCGCTTCGCGCACACGTCGTCTATGAGCGCGACAAGGATTACGTCGTCCAGACCGGCGACGTCATTATCGTCGATGAGTTCACCGGACGACTCATGGAAGGGCGGCAGTGGTCGGACGGGCTTCACCAGGCCGTTGAGTCGAAGGAACGTGTCCCCGTCAAGGAGGAAAACCACACACTCGCGACGATCACGCTCCAGAACTTCTTCAAACTCTACGGAAAACTCGCCGGTATGACCGGTACGGCGATGACGGAGGCCG
>DAOVLV010000318.1 GCA_030631085.1 Planctomycetales bacterium
TGGATGGGAATCGCCTGGGGCCGCCTTCGCGACAGGTCGATAACCTTCGATCGTGCCGCCGATCTCGCCTTTCTCGGATTCGCACTGGGCCGGGTCGCCGGCGGAGCCGGTGAATACCTCGACCACCGCGACTTCGGCTCGCCAATGGACATGCGCATCGGAACAAAAGAAACCACCGCCCTTACCACCCCAAAACCACTGAATAAACCGTAGTACTCTGTCCGAATCTTCTTTGACGGGTCAAATTGCCTTGCGAGCCGCGACTGCAAGGGAGCGGTCATTAAGACCTTCGCACTGGTCCGACCGCTCCTTTGCAGTCGCGGCTCGTTTATCGCCAGCCAGCGCATTTACTTTGTGCGTCCAGTATGACATGTCGTTGGAACATCAAGGTCGGTTTCGTAATTCTTGACTTTCATTGGTTTTCACCATATTGAATTAAGCGAGGTGTCCACAGAACTCCGGACTCCGGAACTCAAAAAACAGAAAAACAGGAAAAGAAACGGGAGAAAAATCGGAAAATCAGGTAACCGTCCAGGTTTCTCCGAGCATGTGAGGTTCGGTGTATGAAGCGATCAAATCCACGGGCGTGGAAGCGGCTTACGTGCAGGGCAGTGGTTGTCTTGCTGGTGGTGCTTGCTTGTGGAGAGATTGCGTCTGGAGGCCGGGTCGAAGACCGCGACGGCAAGACGATCATCCATGTCACAATCCAGAGAATGCCTGACCCGTCCGACACCAGAACGAACGTTCGTGCCGACATGGCCGCTATCCGCGAGTTCAAAAAGCGCTTTGGTAAAATCTTCGCCGATAGGTATCGCGACAAGTACAAGGCTGATCCGGCGAAATATGGCCGGCACAACTGGGACAACATCGAGATCATCCTGCACAGATTCACGGGGATCGAGGTTGCGGGCGCGGAGACCATCCTGGATGCCGACCTGCTCGCTATTGCCGGGGACAGGGCGCCCGACGTGCTCTATGTGAACTTCCGCAAGTCGGATAATTATATCCAGAACCGCTTTTTATACCCGCTTGACAAGCCCGAAGACGGATACCTGTCGAGTATGTCAACCGAGGAGATTGACTTTCGCATCCATCCGAAGATCTGGCCGGTCATCCGCCGGAAAGGGCCTGACGGCAAGACGCACGTTTGGGCCATTCCCTACGGGGGGGCGCTGGGCAAAGTGCTGCTTTACCGCAAGGACTTATTCGACGAAAAAGGCATTCCCTACCCGACAGCCGACTGGACGTGGGACGACCTGCTTGCGGCGGCGCGCAAACTTACCGATCCGAAGCGCGGTACGTACGGAATCCTTCTGGGTCGCGGCAGGCATGAATCCTGGCACTGGATAACGTACCTGTGGTCGGCGGGGGGCGAAGTGATGGTATATAACGAAAAAACCGACCAGTGGCGGTGCGTCTTTGACACGCGGGCAGCGGCGGTCGCGTTGGACTTCTACATCCGCCTCAGCGCCGAAAAATGGATCGACAAGGACGGCAACGTCCGCCGCGGATACAGTGCCAAGGACGTCGTAGGGAGTCTCACTAAATGGGAAAAAGGCCAGATCGGCATGATGGAGGAGTACATAGACGAGAAGGTCTTCTCGACGATTAACCCTGAGGTTACAGGGATGGTTCCGGTTCCGCTGGGTCCGACGGGCATGCGCAGCGCGGAGCTCAACAGCCGAATGTTGGGCCTGTTCGCGGGGATCAAGCACCCAGCCGTGCGCGACGCGGCGTGGGAGTACATCCGCTTCTACGACAGTCGCGAGGCCATGCGGATCAAAACGCGAATTATGGTCGAAGGGGGGCTGGGCCGGTTCATTAACCCGAAATACCTTCGAATGTTCGGTTACCCGGAAATCGAACGTCTCTCGCCGAAAGGATGGGCCAGGACGTTCGAGATCGCCGTCGAAACCGGCAAACCCGAGCCATACGGTCGCAACAGCAACTTCGCCTACAACATGATGACCATCCCCATTCAGCAGGCAGAGCAGCTGGCTCTGGACGGTAAGTTGCCGGAAGATCGCCAGAAGCGTCTGGACGTGCTCCAGGAACTTCTGCGGAAAGGCTGTGCCCTCGCCAACGAGCGGATGATAGGGATTATCCCGCCGTCCGAGCGCCGGCTTCGCGACATCAGCGCCATAGGCGTGCTGATCGCAATAGTGATTACGTTCGTCTTCGTTTTCCGCAAGATCATCAAGACCTTCACGCCGCCGAAGATTGAGGGACTCAAGCAACCGGGGTGGGGCTTTCGCAGATACTTCTGGGCTTACGTGCTTCTTATACCGGCGGTATTGACCATACTCATCTGGCAATATTTTCCGCTTATTCGCGGGTCGGTGATTGCGTTCCAGGATTACCGCCTGATGGGCGAGTCGTCCTGGGTGGGCGTTCGGAACTTCGGCGATGCTCTTTTTGACAACTTCTGGTGGCAATCGGTCTGGAACGCAATACGGTACAGCCTCCTGGTCATATCCATGACGTTTATTCCGCCGATCCTCCTTGCGATCCTCCTTCAGGAGGTTCCCCGCGGCAAACTGCTGTTCCGCACGATCTTCTACCTGCCGGCGGTTATCAGCGGTCTGGTTACCATATTGTTGTGGAAGCAATTCTATGATGCGTCGGATAGCGGTCTGCTCAATACGCTCATTATGAAGATACCGGCGATCGCGTTTTTGGCGCTGGGGGTGGTTCTGCTGGTCATTGCGATTTTATTCGCCAGGCATGTGTGGCGTCACAACATGCATCTGGCGTCGTGGCTGTTCACGCTGGCCGGAGTGATCCTTCTGATTACCTGCGCAGGACTGGCCAGTCCGATCCTCCTGCCGATCGGCGAACCGCTGTTAACCAGTCTGGGGAAGATGCCATTGCGACTCTTCCAGACCGTACCGGAGCCTTACAACTGGTTGAATAACAGCAAGACGGCGATGATTGCCTGTGTTCTCCCGATGGTCTGGGCGGGAATCGGACCTGGATGCCTGATCTACCTGGCGGCGCTGAAGGGTATCCCTGAGGAATTCTATGAAGCAGCCGACATCGACGGCGCTACGTTCATCGACAAGATACTGTTCATTATCTTCCCCTATCTCAAGCCACTGATCATCATCAACTTTATAGGCGTGTTTATCGGTTCGTGGTACAGGGCGACGGGAAACATCCTCGCGATGACCGGCGGCGCCGCCAAAACCGAAGTCGCCGGTCTGCACATCTGGTACAAGGCGTTCACGTTCCTGAAGTTCGGTCCTGCTACTGCGATGGCGTGGATGCTGGGCTTCATGTTAATCGGTTTTACTGTCTATCAGTTGCGAATTCTTTCCCGTGTCGAATTCCGCACTACGGGCGACAAGAAATAAGACCATGCCGATAATCTCGAAAATAGGTCGAA
>DAOVLV010000002.1 GCA_030631085.1 Planctomycetales bacterium
CCGCGAAAATGCTCCATATACGAAACCAAAGGCCTGACGCGCGTATCACGCTGGGAGCCAGGCTTTGGCGGGATGCTTCGTTGGACGCCGGCCAACACGATCTTGCACTGGTGGGGATGCGGAACAAATTGTCAGAATTATTGCGTTTATGATATTGACGGAAAGGAACTCCTGGAGGGAAACGCCTCTGGATTGGACGTCTCGCCATCGGGCCGATTTCTGATGATTTGTCCGAGTTTGCCGTTGGCTGGGCGCGGCCTGGAACTCATCGACCTGACTAACCTGACGACCATCTATAAAAGCAATATTAAACCTTCCGAGGCGTGGGTATCGGAAGTGCGGTGGATATCGGAAACGAAAATTGACGCGGAATACGTGCAGAAGAATTCTCAAAAGTTCCACCGTAGGATATATATCGAATCTACAAAGTTTGTAGCGACTGTCTTCCCATCAACCCCGTTTCAGACAGGTCTGTGATGTGGATATGGACGATTTTTCCCGTTAGGGCGGCGAGGTGGGACTGCGCTTCGCTTCGGCCCAGCCTACCGTCTTCGTTCAATGGGAAAAACACTTCGATGTATCTGTCTGTCAGGCCTCGGGCGCAGCCGGGCGGGGTTTTGGAGTTTGGTTGCTCGACTAGGGCTTCGACGGTCCGGCCTATGAATCGCCGGCGGAAGTTTTCAGACATCTCGTGCTCCAGTTGGGCCAGTTTCGCGCAGCGGGTTTTGACGACCTCCGGCAGGGGGGCTTCTTTTCTCCAGTTCCATGCGGCAGTGCCAGGCCGGGGCGAGAAGCCGAAAATGTGAATCTTGCTGAATTCAGACTGTCGAGCGACATCGAGCGTGTCGGCGAAGTCGGCATCGCTCTCGCCGGGGAAGCCGACGACCACGTCGGTAGTAATGGCGGCATCGTCGATGGTTTCGCGGACACGCCGGACGGCATCGAGGAATTGACCGGCGTCGTACTGGCGATTCATCCGTTTCAGGATGCGGCTTGAGCCGGATTGCATAGGCAGGTGCAGATGCGGCGCGACGGTGGGGAAGTCGCGGAAAACTTTCAGTAGTTCATCGGTAACGTCTCCGGGTTCGAGGCTGCTGAGTCGAACTCGCCACAGCCCCGACGTTTGGGTCGCACGCTGGAGCAGTTCCGGCAAGGCGGACCGCTCGGTCCATTTTCGGCGGATGGTGGTCGGCTGATCGTACGCGCCTAGAAAGACGCCGCAGAGGACGATTTCCCGATGTCCGTTGGCGACGAGTGTCGCGATTTCGTCGAGGATTTCGTCCATCGGTCTGGACCAGACGCAAGATCGCAATTGTGGAATAACGCAATATGTGCAGAAGGCGTCGCACCCGTCCTGGATCTTTACGAACGCCCGCTGGTGGTTTGTGAAGGTTTCAATCGGTGGCAGTCCGGAGGTTCCCGTTGCTTCGCTTCTACGGTTCACGGGCGAGACGCTCGTGGTACGTATTGCGATATTATTTTTCTTGACAGGGGTTTTTTGAGTTGGTTTAATAAGTGTAGAGTTACGAGAGTCCTTGGCTGGGCGCTGATACGAACTCGTCCTCATAAATTTTTCATTCCTGACGAGCCTGGCCGGTTTGGTCCTCTGGTTTCCTTCCCGGCTTGGGTCGCTCGCTGATGATAGATACTGCTGAAGGTGTTCGGCAATGTTGTCGTGGTGTCCGAGAGCGTGAATTTCGCCTTTCGCACCGGTCTCGATTGCCATTTGTCGCAGGTTTTCGCCTTCAGCCGTTGCGTAGCATCCGAGGATGATGATGTCGGTATTTGGATTATTTCTGACAGCGCGCCTGATTGCGCGTCGGCTTTTTGCAGCGGCGGATGCCGTTACGCAGCAGGTGTTGATTATGACGAGGTCAGGCGGTTCTGACGAGTCGCACAGGCCGAAGCGTTGCAAAAGAGCGGCTATGGACTGCGTTTCATACTGGTTGACCTTGCATCCAATTGTAACAGTAGAGAAACGGCGCATTACGAACCTCGATTTATGTCGGCGAGTTAACATATTAATACTTGACGCCGCTGTTGAAGTTAAAGACCATACTATAGTCGCCGCAAAGGGCGGTTGCTAAACAATAAGAGGGTTTAAGCATGGCTACGACCGAAAGAGTCTGGGGCATTGACATTGGGCAGTGTGCATTGAAGGCTTTGGAGCTGGTCAGTACCCAGGGGCAAATCAGCATAGGGGGGTTTGAGATAATCGAACACCCTCGGATATTGTCCCAGATGGATTCGACGGAACGAGAGCGTGCGATCAACGTCGCCCTTGAGCAGTTTCTTACCCGCAACGACATTTCAAAGGCGGGCGTGGTGGTTTCGATTCCCGGTCAATCCGGTTTTACCCGTTTCGTCAAACTCCCGCCGGTGGAGGAAAAGCAGGTTCCGGAAATCGTTCGTTTTGAGGCAGAGCAGCAGATACCCTTCAGCATTGATGAAGTTATCTGGCGTTGGCAATCCTTCCGCGATCCTGATTCTCCCGATATCGAGGTCGGTATCTTTGCGATGAAGCGTTCGGATGTTTGGGAGACGCTGAATCGCTTCGAGGATACGGGGGTTACTGTCGATGTCGTTCAGATGTCGCCGTTGGCGCTGTACAACTTCATGGAATTCGACGGCCAGGTTGTCGATAACGGCGCGACGTTGCTGGTGGACGTGGGGGCGGACAAAACCGACATTGTCGTTGCCGACGGGCCCAGGATATGGACGCGAACGCTTCAACTGGGTGGAAACAACTTTACCGAGGTACTGGTAAAGGCGTTCAAACTGGATTTCAACAAGGCCGAAAAACTGAAGCGCGCCGCCGGTACCAGTAAGTATGCCCGCCAGGTATTCCAGGCGATGCGCCCCGTATTCGCCGAACTTACCCAGGAAATCCAGCGGTCTGTCGGATATTACACCTCGCTGCACCGCGAGAGCAGGTTCCGTCGGGTCGTCGCCATTGGTAACGGTTTCAGACTTCCAGGACTTCAGAAATATATTGAGCAGAACCTCGGTATTCCGGTAGTCAGAATTGACTCGTACGAAAAACTTTCACCGTCACCGGCATTAAATGCACCCGCATTTACAGAGAACATCCTTTCATTCGCAGCCGCTTACGGGTTGGCGCTACAGGGGCTGGGAGTAACCCGGGTTCAGACCAACCTCCTTCCGTCCGAAAGCGCCAGGCGGCGATTGTGGGATCGCAAGCGACCGTGGTTCGCCGCTGCCGCTGCGGTGATACTGATCGCCGTAGCAATTTACGCCTGGCGAGCCAATGCCGACAGTAATACCCTCAAAACGCAGAGAGCAGGAATGGCTTCGGCGGGGAGTGTTATCGGGAAGTACAACAAACTGCGGAAAGAGCATAAGAAATACGACGGTCAGGACAAGGCCGAGGAGAAAGATATACTCCAATATAAGAAGATGATGGAGTATCGCGACTTTGTACCGACGCTGACCTACCTCATCAGCGAATCGATCAAAAAGACAGCGACCGACCAGGGACTGATGACCCTGGAGGGTCGGGACGACCTTATGAAGATTAAGCGGTCGCAGCGGCGCGTGATCATGATTGCCTCGCAAACCATGACGTATAAAGATGATTTGTCGGGCGTCGAAAAAGAACACCTCAAAGCCGGATTCAAGGGAGAGGTAGTAATCAAAGAGTCCAGTGAATCCATGGGCGGACCCAGGTCCAGGGATCGTGAACGCGATGAAGAGAGGGAACTCAGAGGCTACAGGGGAAGAAGACCGAAAACGGTCGCCAAAAAGACCGAGAAGAAACCTGCCGGTCAGCGGGGATACCTTGTTTATATTTCCGGTTCCGTACCGCTTCCGTACACGGAAGCAGTGCAGTTTATCGGCACCAACCTGAGGCATAAACTTGGTGAGTTGGCTGAGAAGTTTCCATCCGTGGAGGTAACATTAAGTGTGTCTGAAGTTAAACCAGGCAAGCCCTTGGCGCCGGACACAACAATCGGCGGCAGTACACCCGGATTGACGGGCGGGATAGAAGGGCGAGATGATTATAGAGGTAATAGAAGACCTCGTACGAGCGGGCAACAACAGGGCGACATTGTTCCGGACCCGCTGACAGGTGAATACGCCGGTGCGGATTCGCAGTTTTTCATTGGTTGGAAAGTCCTGATTAAAGGCACCGGCCTGCCAAAAGACGATAAAGACAGTTCGATTTCCAGGACCGGAGGTAAGCGATGAATTTCCTGAAAGAAAATTTATTCCTGGTCATTACGGCGGCGGTTGTCGTTGTGGGCGTCTCTGCGGGGTTACTGCTGGGAAAATCAATGGGCTCTCAGTCCGACACCGATAGCAAACCATATATATCCAAGGCCAAAGAAATTAATTCATTGGCCTCTCACGGCGTCAACAAGATTGGCGTCGAGGCCAAAAAACGACGAGTCGAAGATATGCGATATCAGGCCGAGACAGTGGCCGATACATTCCTTCGGCGCAACCGACGCGGTTGCGAGGTGCTGTCATTTGAAATTTCAGGTCAGACAGTCCCCGCATTTCCGGTCGATCCGGAGTTCAAGGATCGTGAGACTCTTCGGCAACTGTTTCCGGAAAAATATCGCCGAGAGATAGCGAGTCTGCTGAAGACGCTCAAGCGGACCGTTCCACCAACGACCAAGGAGATCGACGAGGAGATAGCGAGGATTACCGCCAGTGCGATGCCGGCAGAGAAAAAAGAAGAAAAAATCAAACATACCAGTTCTGTAACCATGAGCGAACGCGATCGCCGCGAACGCGAACGTTTCGGCCATATGGAAGCGAGACGCGGTACGGGACGCCCATCCAACGTAATGGATGTAAAAAGCGACGTTGGACGGCAGGCATTGATTAATCTGGTTGTCAGGCAATCGGAAAAGGGGTGGATATACGCCGACGAAGAACAGGGTAAAACAGGCGACAGCAGCAGGGGCGACAGCAGGATGACTACCGACGACGGGGCAATGCACATTGCACTTAAACGCAATATGCTGGACTACTCCGACGACGACCTCTGGATGGCACAAGTGGGACTGTGGGTACAGAAGGATATTATCAAAGCGATTAACCTGACAAACGAACAGGTAAGAGAAACGGCATCGGGAAAACAGACGGGTGTAGCCGCATCAGCGGTGAAACGTTTGATGAATATCGACGTCAGAGGATTTGTCCTTGGCGGACCGGCCGACTCGGGCGCAACGACCACGATGCTTCGATACGCAAACATCGATTCCGCCAAAGGCGATAAAACTCCTCCCCAACTCACGGGACGGGCGTGTAACAAACTCTACGATGTGGTGCATTATGATTTCACCGTCGTGATTCCCATGCGGCACCTTCTCAGGCTGCAAAGGAACCTGATGGCGCAGAACTATCATACCATTCTGGAAGTCAGTATCATCAGACCGGTGCAGTCAGATGTACACTATTACGGTACTGATTCCGTGATGAAGGTAACCATCGTCGGTGAAATGCTTATGCTGACGGACTGGACTCGCGGGCGATGGGATAAGGAAACGAAAACCTGGGATAAGGATTATCCCCCCCTGATGCCGGTAGAAGATTTCCTGAAGGATATAAGAGACATGAACCCCGACGCCCTGCGAGATGAAGACAACAAAAGAAAGGGATTGTCCCCTGTGATCGAGACCAAGGCCAAGACCAAGACCCGTAGCCCCCGACGCCGAAGGTGAGGATGACATTGTTATGTGCCGGAAACGCCGGCTTATCTTTGCAGGCGTCTGGTTTATTGAAAAAATGAGGAGACTGAAATCATGGCCCGGAAAGAAGAAGCCGGCTTGATTGAACAGCACGTGGAAAAGATTGCCCTCGGGATCGCGTTGGTGATCCTGGTTGTGGTGGGTTTGCACTGGGGGCTGGAGAGTCCGCGCCGAATTAAAATCAAAGTCGATGCCCGTGGAGTCAGGATGCCGAAAGATGAGTACGCGCCCAACGAGGTGGACGGTGCACTGAAAGACGCATCGGACAAACTGGCAAAGCGGATGGAAAGGTTGAAGCCTGAAATTATACCCGTACCGCGTTATGCAGACCGGCTGAAAAAGATTTATGAAAGCCCATATAATGCCGGACGTGTGCAATCTTACGTTCATTACAGATCAGATCGAATGCCTCCCAATCTGGATATAAAACAGGTAGAAAAGGCTGAACCGACCAGTCTGGCCGCTCTGACGCCGCTACCGAAACCCGAACAGCCGCTGGTAAAAACCGGCCGGGAAGTCCAGGTCAGTTTGACGCCGGACGGGGAAACGGAATACAAAGGAGTCAACATAACCCGCGTTGCAGCGGTTTTCGAGCACGGGAAAGTTCTCGAAAAGTGGAAGCAAGCCCTTGAAAAAACACATGCACGCCCCAGGATTACCTTTGTCGCTGTTGAGGTGCGTCGCCGGTATCTCCTTACGGACGGTTCGTGGAGCGAAGGCGAACCGGCAGCAGTGGCGATTCTTCCGGGACTACCGGTAATCCCAGCGGCAGATGGAAAAAACTTCCTTGACATTCAACAGAGGATCAACGAACTGTCCCGGATAACGAACCAGGAAGATATTCTCGAACCTCCCTGCCCTGACATCGTCTGGTCTAATCGTCAGACGGGAACGTGGCAGATTGAAAAACACAAACCTCGCACACGTGTCAGCAACCTCCTGGAGACCGAAGAGGAAAAATCGACGACATCTGGAAAGACAGAAACAGATACCAGATTGGCCCGCGAGGCAGCCAGACGCCGCCAGGAAGAAGCCAAACGACGTGAGGCAGCCAAGCGGCTCCGCGAAGAAGAAGCCAGACGCCGCCGGGTTGTCAGGCCTAACGTTCGAGGTAGATCGGAGCGGTCAGAGCGTCGTGGTGATGAGGGCAGAGGCATAAGAAGACCGGCGGTCAGGCGTGATGAGCGTCGTGGTGATGAGGGCAGAGGTAGAATCAGAAGGCCGGTCGAGCGTGATGAGCGTCGTGGTGATGAGGGCAGAGGCAGAATCAGAAGACCGGTCGAGCGTGATGAGCGTCGTGGCGATGAGGGCAGAGGCAGAATGCCGGCTGGACGCAGACGTGATGAAGATCGTCGCGATCTTGACAGGCGTCGCGATCCGAGGCGCCGTCCTGTAACGGCTGGGCCTGATGCGCCCAAACTCATATTAATACCTACTCTCCAGGAGCAGTTGGATAACCCCGCCGGTATCCTTGAGGTGTGGTTTCATGACATGAACCTGGCCGAAGGGATGACCTATAGTTATCAACTTCGCCTGGTTCTTGTTAATCCGCTTCTGGGTCGCTTTAAGGACGTTGTGAATAAGGATGACGCTAGTGTTAAGTTTGTTCGCACACCCTGGTCCCAATGGTCTGAACCGGTAAGCGTGAAGCGTCCGACCGAGTTTTTCCTGGTCGGAAGCGCCCCGCCGATGGGTACGGTAACAGTGGAGGTGTTCACGCAGCAATGGGGTCAATGGGTCAGTCATAGTTTCAGGATCGGACAGGGCGAACCTATCGGCGAAAAGGTTCGCAAAGAGTTACTTCGACTTGGCGGAGGCGAGCAGGAAGAAACGCTCGTCAACTTCAAGACCGGCGCTATTGCCGTAAGTTTTAATTTCAAGAAGAAGCAACGAATTCCCGGTACGAACTTTTTCCGGACGACGACGGAGTTGTTGTACCTTGATGCGAATGGGAAACTTCGCACGCGTACGCAGGACGACTCGTCGCAGAGATACAACGATTTGCGCGACGAGGTTCTTCAATCGACCCGGACCGCGTCGGGCGTGCGGTAGCAGGAAACAAAAGTCAGCGTAAAAAATGCCGACGATTTTCTGCTTGCATTGCATGGTGTGATTGAATTATGCTGCCCTCGCCCTGCCGAGCGCGGGTTCGTTGTTTAGTAGTATAATTGTGTGCTATTGTTCGATAAATAAAGCAACAAGGGGCTTGGATAAGCGCTGTGCGGCGCAAAGGGTTTCTCGGCGTTACCCGTTCCGCGAGGAGTGGGTTTTTCGTGCAGGATGGTCTCCAAGCAGGTACTGATGACGATACCGCCGATAAGAAGGCGACCTTGCGAACTTGTGCGGCATGGGTTTCTTGAAAGGAGCATTGCATTGCGTTGGCTTACTGACTTGCGATGGACAGCGTTGGCGGTGGTTGTGGTATTGGTTGTTGGTCCGGCTGCCTGGGGGCAGGACGCCAAGACTGACGATGCACAGGCACTATTGAAGCAGGGTGTTGAGCAGTATCAAAACCTGGATTTCAAGAGCGCCCAGGCAACGTTCCTGAAGGCTGACGAACTCAGGGATCGCCTTACCGATGATCAGAAGAAACAACTCGATGAGTACCTCAAAAAAGTCAACGATGCCGCCAAGCAGCAGGCAGCGGCTCTGGGGGCCTACGATGACGGTCTGGAGGCGCTCAAGGCAAACGATCTGAAAAAGGCACAAAGCCTCTTTGAACAGGTCGCCCGGAACGAGTTCGTCCATAAAGGGGTGCGCAAGGACGCCCGTACGCAACGCGCGCTGGTGATCAAGCGGATTGAAGAGGCCAAAACCGCCGCTGACGCCAAAACCGCGGACGACTCAAAAACCACCACCGAGAAGACGACAGAAAAGCCCGCTCCGGCGCCGAAGAGCGAATCCGATGTCGCTGCGAAGGCGAAGATCCGCTTCAAACGTCTTCAGGCGAAAATCGACAAGGCAAAGGACTCTATCGTCAAGGGAAACAAGGCGCTGGACGCCGACAAGGTCGAACAGGCCATTGCCCATTTCGAGCAGGCAATCAAGATTGCACCGCAGTACAAACCCGCACACGAGCGTCTCGCTTTTGCCAAAAGCCTCGTCGGGTCCGGTGGAGGACTGGCGGCGATAACCCGCCTCGAGAAGATACGGAGCATCCGCAAGCAGCAAACCGAAGTCCTTTACACCAAGGCTATGCAGCAGGCACGAGAAGCAGTGCAATCGCCCAGGGGAAAAGAAGATTTTGCCAAGGCCACCGAGGAGGTTAACTACGCCAAAACACTTTTGGCGACCAATAAAAGCCTGTTCACCAGCAAGGAATACAGCGACAAAAAGATAGAAACCGAAAAACTGGCTGAGTACATTGAGATGGTCAAGTTGAAATGGCAAAAGGAGCAGGTTGCCATTCAACGCGAGGAGATCAAGCAACGCAAACTCCACCGCGAGAGGGACATGAGGCGCCAAAAGCGCGAAAAGATTGCAACATTAAAGGCACGGGCCGATACCCTCTGCGATGAACAGAAATACAAGCAGGCCATTGATGTGTACGGTCAAATCCTCAAACTGGATCCCAATGACGTCTGGGCGAAGAAATCGTACAGCCGGTTGGACCGATTCGTGCAAATCCTCGACGCAAAGGATGCTTACAGGACCTCTATGCGAGAGGAAATCAAGCAGCTGAATGGTATCCGCTGGGCACAGGTTCCCTGGCACGTGCTGATGAATTACCCGGAAGATTGGCCTGATATTACCCTCCGGCGCAAGCCGATCGGCGCTGGGCTGGCTACTGAAAGCGAAGCCGACCGGGTCGTTCGCCGACGATTGAACAACGTTCTGCCCAAACTTGAACTTCCCGGAGTGGACTTCAAAAACGTCGTGCAGTTCCTCCGCGAATTCGGGAACGTGAGTATCCACGTCAAATGGGCTGCGCTGGAACTGGCGGGTGTTACCAAGGAGAGCAAAGTTGATGTTCACCTGACTAACGTAACGCTGCATAAGGCCATTCGGACAATCCTTGATGACGTTGGGGGAGTTACCACTCTTGGGTTCGTAGTGGACGAAGGTGTCATCACGATATCGACCAAGGAGGACCTGTCCAAGCAGACTATCACACGTGTGTATGATATTCGCGACCTTGTTATTCGCCTGCCTAGCTTTGAAGGCCCCAACATCAACCTCCGCACCGGTGGTGGAAACAACAACAACAACAACGGTGGCGGCGGCGGGTGGGACGACGACGATGACGATGACGATGATGATGACGATGAGAAAACACGAGAAGAGATGATTGAGGATATTCTGGAGCTGATTCGCTCTACCATCGATCCGACTTCCTGGCGGGGCGGTGAAAGTGCCGGGGATATCGGTTCCATCAAGGAATTGGGCGGGCAGATTATCGTTACGCAGACTGCCGAAAACCAGCGGTCCCTGCTTGACCTGCTGGGGCAGCTGAGAGAGTCAAGGGCACTGCAGATTAATGTCGAAGCACGATTTATTACCGTCAACTCCGGATTCCTCAGTCACGTCGGTATCGACCTGGATTTTTACTTCAACCTGGGCAGCAGTATGACCCGTAGTGACAACGGGGCTGGGGGATGGGCGGTTGACCCGCTTACAGGTGCGAGGATTGTCAATCGTGGCGTTCCCCGCCTAAGCCAGTGGCACGGTGGAAAATGGACCAACAATATGACGCCCGTAACGACTGGGCTGGGAAGTTACGGATTCAGTAGCGGATTGCAGACAGGCGTGGGCGGAAACATCGGCGGATTGGCTGCGGGCATGTCGGGACTTCAGATAGTCGGGTCGTTCCTGGATGACATCCAGGTCGATTTCCTCATAGCAGCCACACAGGCGCATTCGGCAACACGGACGCTGACAGCGCCGAGGATTACGCTTTATAACAGTCAGCGGGCATATGTCGTCGTCGGGCAGCAGGTGGCGTATGTAGCCTCGCTCGAACCGGTAATCGGTGAAAACGTATCGGCGGTCAGACCCGATATCCAGACGGTCGGAACCGGTACGGTCCTCGACGTTGAGGGAACAATATCGGCCGACCGGCGGTATGTAACCATGACGGTCAGACCGGCGGTAACGGTTCTCAACTCGATTGACATGTTTGCATGGGGCACCGACGGATTCATCCAGTTGCCGAACATCAGCACGCAGATGCTGGAATGTACGGTATCCGTACCGGACGGCGGGACGCTTCTGCTGGGTGGGCAGAGAACAGCCGGAGAAGTTGAGCGGGAAATGGGCGTGCCCATCCTTTCGAGAATACCGGTGCTTAATCGAATAACCACAAACCGCGCAAAAGTCAGCGATAGTCAGACGCTGCTGATCCTGGTCAAACCCATGATAATAATTCAGCGCGAGTACGAAGAAGCGGCATTCCCGGATTAAGGTCGCAAGCAATCGCCGTTGAAACTTTCGACGCCCCGTTCTTTGAAGGACGGGGCGTTTTTTTAATGAATAATGAATATTGAACAAAGAATGTTGAATTTCGAAGTAACAGAAAGAAAAAAAGACTCTGAATTCACGCTTTGGGTGTCATTTATCTTCTTTTTCTTCTTTTCACTTCGAAATTCAACATTCTTTGTTCAATATTCAATATTCAATATTCTCTTTACCATGACAAAGGTGGGTACGCACTCCCGTTTCGAATGTGTGTTTTTTGGCGCGGACACCGTAATCAATTTGTGTTACCATCAACTCCAGACCGAATTGAGGAGAAAAACATGACCAGGGCAATTTACAACCCGCGTCTTTGGAGGAGCATAATCTCGATTGCAGTTACGGCGGCGATTGTTTGTATCTCTTTACCGGCTGCATCGTCCGAACCTGCGACTCGACGCGGTTCTGACGGGGCGAGCAGCAAACCGGCTGCGACCGCTCCGGCTGGTCCTTTGAAAAACCTGAAGATCGACCTGAAAGGAAAGCGGGTCATCATTGACGCGAAGGTAACGCCGAGAAAGGGTAAGCCCGAACAACCACCTATGATGTTGGAGTTTCTTATGTGCAAAACGGGCGTAAAGGAGCATGAAACGCTCCTGACGACCGACGTTCCGCCATCGTCGCTTCATGCAGCCCTGTTGGTGCTCGGTCTCGCGCCTGGCAGACCCGCACAGTGGATAACTCCCGCAGGGAAAAAGCCGGTTTTCGTCTCACCGGCCGGCGCAGCACTGAATATCAGCGTGCAGTGGACCGATAAGTCCGGGAAAGTTCGCCAAGTCCCCGTTACCGATTGGATGATTGAAATAGCGTCGAAGAAGAAGCTGCCGAAGACGCGATGGATATTTGTGGGATCCGATTTTCTTGATGACGGGCGCTATTGGGCCGACCTTGAAGGTCTGCATATATCCGTAACCAATTTTGCCGCTGCTGTGATTGACGTTCCTTTCCAGAGTACCTCGAAGGACGCCTTCCGTGAGTTCGCCGTCAATATGTCGGTAATACCGCCGAGGGGTACGCCTGTAAAATTGATAATCCAGGCAGTCAAAGGCGCCCAAAACGCTCCGGCAGCAAGGATTACGTTCAACGTTGACGCGACCGGAAGGATAAAACTTGACGGAAAAGCCATTGCGCCGGAGAACATTTCACGGGCGGTGAGGCATTTTCTCTCCCGTCACGCCGACGCTTCAGCCGACGTTCGCATCGATCCGCAAGCGCTTGTGTATGATCGCGAACGGTTGCGAGAAATTCTCAAACAGTCAGGACTGACCAGGATAACTTTCAGCACTCGCGAATTGCGTGCCGAAATCCTTCCGAGGACGCCGGCCGATGCCGAAAAGGCCATTAAGTGGTGGAAGGGGCAGTTCGCCCGGGAGGATAACTTGATAATTGATCCTGCCGAAGATGCAGCCGCATCGCTCGAACACATCAAGCGACGAATTAAACAGGCAGAAGCCCTTTCCGAACTATGGGCCGATTACGCCGCCGGACTGAAAAAAGCCCTGGACGAATACAAAGCACAACAGAAGAAAAAAGAGTCAGATTGACCGTAGGCGGGTGCCGTGGTCGCAAACACCGCGACCACGGCACCCATCCGTCGGATTATGTGTTACAGAGTGATGTCTTGATGGATGAATCCGATAATCATGTCGGTGTTGCAACTGTGCTTCGACGGAACGCATTGGCGATGCTGGTTGCGGCCGGTGCGACTGTAGCGGTGCAGTTGGGGACGTATTTTATCTTCGGCGAAATTGCGATGACGTTGCTGGTCGCCTTGGGGTGGGTTGTCGTAGCAGCGCCGGTTTTTGCTGCCGGTGGCCGGTCGGTCATAGACGCCTTGCTTCGTGGCGGGGCGGTGATCGATGCGAGCGCGGTGGTCCTGATTGTGTCGGCAGCAGCCGGGCCTGCGCTCGGACCCGTCGGGGCGATTAAGATATACCTCATTTTTTGCAGTGTAGCGCTGGCGGGTTGCTCGCTGGTGCTGCTGGGGCGAAATGTTATCAGCCGGCATATCCTGTCAGTCGTTGCGGTGTCGCTCATTCTGGCCGTTGCTGCCGGTCCGTTCTGGTCCAATGGGATAATCACCTCGGCCTCTGCACCCTGGCGCGAGCGTATCGCGTTCGGCGTTCGGGCCTGCAATCCCGTCTTTTCCACGATCAAATGTCTTAACGTCGGGTACGGATTCGTCTGGAACGAGAAGCCAATTCTTTACGAGCACACGGTGCTTGGGCGGGATGTGCCTATCCGGGCGACGGCGTGGTACGTTACGGTCGGGGTGTACAGTGTTTTTGCCTTTACCGTTGGCGCTATCAACGCTGTTCGTCGTCGAGAAAGGCATCGACCTGGTCGCGAGTAGGCAGGGCGGGGATGGCTCCGGCGCATCTCGTCGTCAACGCGCCGACGGCGTTTGCGCGGCGGATAATCCACCGGAGTTGTGATTCGTCGAGTTCGCTCGGACTGACGCCGTCGGCGCGAAACCAGAGCAAATCTACCAGAAGCGATGCGTCGAAGGCGTCTCCTGCCCCGGTGAACTCCACCGAATCGACGTTGACCGCAGCGACGTGCCCCGCCGCCGACGTGGTGGCGAAACTAGCCCCGTCTGCCCCTTCGCTCCGAACGACCAGTTCGACGCCGGAATCCAGCAGTTGCCGTGCGCCGTCGGAGAAATCTTCCTCACCGAGTATGAACGCCCACTCGTCCTGCGAAATTTTCGTTACCGTTGCCTGCTCGAAACCTTCGCGGATCCGGCGGCGTGCCTCGTTTTCGTCGCCCCAGAGTCGGGGCCTGTAATTCGGATCGTAACTGATAATCAGCCCGTTGTCGGTGGCGATTCGTCTGGCCTTGTCCGTGGCGGCGCGGGCGACGGGATCAATTCGGCTGATGGAACCGAAATGCAGTGCCGACGCGCCGGTCAGGTATGTTTCGTCGATGTCATCTGCGGTCAGTCCGACAAGTCCGGCGTTGTGATAGAAGCAAAAGTCGCAGATCCCGTCGGATCGTCTGGCGACGAACGCCAGTGGCGTCCGCATCCCCGCCTGCCTGACCAGGCCGGTGGTCTCGACTCCCTCGCCAGCCAGTACGCTGGCGAGGAAATCGCCGAACGGGTCGTCGCCGACGGCTCCGAGGAACCCCGCCGATCGCCCCAGACGGCGTACCGCAACGGCGACGTTCGCAGGCGCTCCGCCGGGCGACCTGGTAAAGGTCCGCGCCTCGCCGAGCGATACGTCCGCGTCGCTCGAACAAAAATCAATCAGCAACTCACCAAGACAAATTACTTCCGGCATGAGTTTTTATCCTTCTTCAACATTTCTTTCAGCATCTCGGCGAATTTCCTGACGGCTTGTCCTCGATGGGAGATTCGGTTTTTCTCCTTCGAGTCGAGTTCGGCCGTGGTTCGTCCCATCTCCGGGACAAAGAACAGCGGGTCGTATCCGAATCCATTGTGGCCGCGTGGTTCGCGTATGATGATGCCTTCGAGGACGCCGCTTGCTTCGGCGATGATGTCGGTTCCGTCGGACAGCGCCAGGCAGCAGACAAACCGGGCTGTGCGTTTTTCCTCGTCGATACCGGACAGTTCGTTCAGGAGTTTTGCGTTGTTTGCCTTGTCGATGTCTTCGCGTGATGCCTGTGGCGGGAAGTTTTCCTGTGCGAATCTTGCGCTGCGGACGCCGGGCGCTGAGCCGAGTGCATCGACGAGCAGGCCGCTGTCGTCGGCCAATGCAGTTTGCCCCGTAGCGGCGGCGTAGTAATCGGCCTTGGCGCGAGCGTTTTCGGCGAAGGTCATGCCTGTTTCGTCGGGCGTGGGGATTTTTCCGTCAGGGTCGATCTCGTTCAGCGAGACGACGTTGATGCCCAACGGCGTTATTACCGCGGCAATTTCCCGTAATTTTCCGGGGTTTCTTCCGGCCAGGAGTATTTTAAGACCTGATAACATGCAAACCTACCTTCTCCCGGTGCGTGATTCCCTGAGCAGTTGATCTCCGTGTTTGCTTTTGCCCGGCACGCAGATGAGATAGGTTTTTTTCCTCGGTAATCTGATTCGCTTTCGGGTTTTGCCGTCAAGGACGAATTCGTCGATGCTTCGTCCGTTGAGCGCGAGGAACTCGAAGTCTTTCTGGAGCGACTTTATTTTCGGGTCGTTGATTTTTACTATTTCGCCACGCGGACTTTTTTTGACGGAAACGGACTTTGTTCCGAATGCGCCGATTGTTACGTGCGAGACCGCCTGGCCGTGGTAAAAGTAGGCTTCGTATCCGCTTTTTCTCAACTCTCGGCAGTAATCAACGGCGAATCGTCTTCGCCCGACGTAGTTTTTTTTCGGATCGTCCCTGAAGACCGCCACCAGCAGGCTGTAGTAGGCCGAATCCGGTACGTTGATCAAATCCCACTCTGCCGGTCCTACATTCTTTCCGGGAACCGGGACGATCTGTGCCCCGGCGAACAATGCTTTACCATTGGATGTGCGATATTTTTTGGCGGTCTTGAGATTCGCCTCTGCTTTTTTGTCGTTCCATGAGCGATACCGTCCCCAGTACAGTTCGCTATGCCCGGCCTTGTTAATGACAAACAGACCCTTCCATCCTACTTTTTCGGTAAGAACCTTTCTGTAATACTCGGCGTCCTGATTGTGATTTCCCGGATCGCGAAGAACGAACAGGAGGATGCTGCAATGGTCTTCCAGGACGGTTTCGGCTTCGGACGTGCGGGTTTGCGTATGCGAACGAAATATACCGTTACCATTACATCCGACCAGCATCAAGGCCAGCAAAAGCATCGTTGAATTCAGGTGTTTCATCTCAGCCGATTATTCTAACAATTCCCGCGTAATTTTTCCATATCTGTGTTTCCGATGTTTTTCGGAATTATCCGGCGATTATGTATAATATCGGAATGTTACCAATAGGCCGATGAAATCGAACTCAAAGGGCAAGGGAAATGATAAGAAAGCCTTCGATGGTTTTTTGCGTATTGTTGGCATTCGGTCTTTCGTGCAGAGCCGGTGCGGGCTTACCGTCCGAAGCCGGAAAATCGCCGCCGCCGGCGTCGGCATGGAAGCATTTATGCGACAAAGCCCCCGCATTTACAACCAAAGTTCGCTCCGTTCTGCTGGCCGATAAAGACATTACAAAAAAGACGTTCAGGCTGCACGAAAAGTACAGGTATGGAACGTTGAAGGATTCCTCCAAAGGATACGCCCAGCCGATGGCGAACTGCATTTTCTTTGAGATATCTAATAAGAAAAAGCCAATGACGCTTAACGCGGAGGGGCGATTGGTCGAGAAGATAGGCGTTCACGCCAAGGCGTTCAACCACAAGAACAAGCCCCTGCTGGCCGGCGCGGTAAAGATCGAACGGGCGGCGAAGGTTCTGTGTGAATCGTTGGCAGAGGGTGATGCAGCGACGTTGAAATCGCTCAAATCCGTTGCTTTTACCGGAAAAGGCGGCGACGAGTTGAGTTACGCCCTGCGGAAACTATCGGCCGCTCTGGCCGACGGACGAAAAAAAGAGGCGGCGATCTGGGCGGGCGAGGTCCGTGGAGCCGCCGTCAGGCTTACCGATATACTGCGGTGGGTCGATTTGCAGAGCGAGTGGATCATGGACCTTTGCGCGGTCTTCGGTAGTTTCGAGCCATACTTCGACGGCACCGACGCGGTGCTGGCGAAGACTGGAGGCTGGCGGATATTCATGTTCGGGCGGTGCCCCGGCGCACAGTCGATCCAGACGGTTTGCTACAGGGACGTGCTGACGATCGAGCACCTGCTGATCGACTTCTACACGGTCGGTAAAAAAGACATCGCCGCGATGGGCAAGGTCGGCTGGGGCGAGGCAATCCTGGCCGTTACTCCCGCCCGGCGGGGGGCTTGTCGGAAAATACTCAACGCCCTGCCCGCCCGCGCCCGCCCGAAATTCCGAAAAATCCTCCAGTCCGATTACGAACTGTCGGCTTTTCACTCGAATATCTGGCGATACGAAGATGAAGGCGAACTGGACAATCTCATCCGGAGCCTCAAGCGGTACGTTTCCAATTATCCGTCCCCGACGGCCAAGTCGATGATGGAGGTAATTCACATCCGCCAGGGCGCATGGTGCGCGACGTCGGCAGCGGCGGACCGCTATCATCCGAAACTTCTCGAGTGGGCGGGAAAAGTCAAAGGCAAGCCGCGCGACGCGCTGCTTACCGCTCACGGGTTCGCACACGAACTGTATTCTCGCGGCGGGTACCAGGGCAGCGTCAAGACACTGAACGACGCGCTCAAGGACGGCAGGATGGACTGCATCCGCATCAGCCAGATGATAGGGTGTATCTACGCCGACGCCGGATACGTGGGCTTACATCCGGTTCGCGTCGGTCGCGGCAGCATTCGCCAGAAGAAGGTCGCCACCAGCGGGCACACGCTCCTGTCGGCGATATTCGAAGACGGCGAGGTCGGCGTCGAGGGGCTTGGCGCGCCCGGTTTCGGTAAACCCTATGCCGAGAGATATAAAGGTAATCCCCGCGTCCTGTCCTGCTCGCGGGGGTATCGGGCGTTGTACGGGTGGGTGGCCGGCGAAATCTACTTCCCGCAGGGTCCGATAGGGCCGGTGCAACTGCGGATTCCATATTACAGTATCGAAAGGAAAGGTTTTTCAAAGCAAACCGGAAGACCAATCCGTCCGCCGGCGCCGTCCACTCATCCTCGCCGCCAAGCCGGCGGCTGAATTCTCAAATTCGATAAGCAAATGCTGATATTCTACCCTATCCGGTGATCTTACCCTCCGCGTCGAGCATCCATCGCGGGCGTTTGATGAATTCGCCGCCTTTGAATGTCTGCTCGATGAGTCCCTGCTTTTCCAGGTAGTTGAAGCAACTGCGCATACAGCCACGGGAGCCGCCGATTCCGTAACTTCCCCCGTCGCCCCATTTACGCAGATATGCGTGACCTTCGATTATGTAGCCGGAGGGGAATTCAGCCGTTTTGCCCCACGTACCGAGTGACATCGGCCAGCAGAATTTGTATGCAGTGTTTTCGGAGATTTTCTGCCTGGTCACGTCGAAACGGTATCCCGGCAAAGACTTGGGAATGAAAGGCGAAAGTCGCGGGTCGCCCCCGTGGTAACAGAGCGTGCACTTGCCCATATCGACATCGCCCCATCGGTAGGTCTTTTTCTCGATCCGAATCTCAACGGTTTTGCCTTCTTTGATATGCGGTATTGCGCCGGGGCAGCCTTCGACGCAGACCATGCACAGTTTGCAGATGCTGTTGGGTTCGAGCAGCGGATCCGGTTCAAGTTCCAGGTCGGTGATAATCGCCGCCAGCCTTTGGCGCGGGCCGAATTTCTTTGTCAAAAACACCTTCGACCATCCGATCTCGCCCACTCCAGCCGCCACGCCGGCGATGCGAATGGCAAGTTGCACGTCCGGAGACGGCGCGCCGTCGCGAAGCGGTTCGCACGGCGGTTGGCTCTCAGGCACGCTGGGATAGTACGGCGATGCCTCGTAACCAAAATCCTCGATAAAGCAGGCTGTCTCGTACAGCGGCAGGGGGATGAAAAGCGTATTCAATAACCCGTGATAATCAAAGTACGTGTACGCCGGCCAGTGCGTGCCTTCCTCTATGCCTCGCCAACCCCCGCGGATAATCCGCCTGCCGACGACGATGACGCTTCGGGCTTCCGGGAAGATGCCGGCAGGGTGCATTCTCGGCGGCGCGCCGTCGAACCGTTCAATGTTGGCCACGCCGAACAAATCCAAGCCGCGGGAAAGGGCGTAGTCCTTGATCTGTTGCTTTGTTGGTGGACGCTTATTCATTCTTCCAGTCCTTTTAGGCCTTGTAAAAATCAATGTCCTCTTTGACGGTCCAGGGATCGCGTTTGCGAAATTGGGCAGAGAATTTGTTTTCCAGTCTGCCGGCCTTTTCCAGATAATCCATGCACGTCCTGACGCACACTGCCGCCAGGCGGTCGGGCCTGCCGGCGGGATGGTGGCGGTTGGGCATCGCGCCGTTCTTGCAGTCGGCGCACTTGCGATAATCAATCTTGGCGACGGTCATCGTCTTGCCGCAGATGGAAAGTTCCTTCTCGCCGATGAAGGCACCCAACGGGCAGATGCCCTTGCTCTCGTCAGTGCGTGGATCAATCGGTTCGTCGAGGATGGGCGACGGTTCGATCTCGGCGTCGGTGAGGATAATTTGGATGCGTTGCCGCGGACCGAACCCCCGCGTCAGCAGGACGCCGCAATATCCGATCTCCCCGACCCCGGCCCGCACGGCTGCATCGTCGAAATCGAGCATGACGTTGGGCGGCGGCTGGTCCATCCGCACCGCTACGCCCATCGGCGGGACCTCCGGCGGGAGGTTCGGCAGTGGAACTGCCTCCCATTCGGCGTCTTCGATGAACTCCGCGACCTGATAAGTTGTCATCGCCACGAAACGGTCGTCAAGCCAATGACATCCGTAAAAGGCGTAGTCGGTGAAGTTGGTTCCTTCCTCCACGCCGCGAAGCGTTCCGCGTGTAATTCGCCGGCCTAGGACGATTACCGACCTGGTCTCGGGGAATATCGTCCGCGGATGTTTTTCCGGCGGCAATTCGTCAAAGCGCCCAATGTCGGCGACGCCGAAGACGTCGGCACCGGCTCCCTTGGCGAAGGCGGATAATTCTGAACGGTCCATTATGTAGTCCTTTCCGAAGGCTCCCGCGCTGCTTCCGACCCCTTGGCTGGGCAGATGCGGAGACATTCTTCTGTGATATTGGAGTGTCTCTTCTGGACGCCCCAATTGACTTTGCTGACGGCGGCGGCGACGGCGAGGGCATTTCTGCTCTGCGGGACGGGCACATCCACGTCCAAGCCGCAGTATTTCGGTCCGGCCTCACCGGCCAGGCAGTAACGCGTCGCCCAATCGCAGGCGAAACAATCAACCCGCCCCAATTCGAGCGTCCTGCCCTCCAGTTGCAGCGTAGCCTGCTCCGACGCAATCGCCGAGGTCGGGCAAGCCGCTATGCACGGTCTTTGGCAGTCCCGACAGTCGATCCGGCCATCATAAAGCGGGTCGTCACCCAGCGGACAGTCTGTTACGACGGCGAGGAAGGTTTGCCGGACGCCGAACTCGGACGTGATGGGACAGCCGTGAAGACCAATGTGTGCCAACCCGCCCAGCATCGCGGCGAAGCGGTTGGCCCGCATGTCCGGCAACATCCCGCGCGAACTGTGGACCTTCGAGGCTAATCCGGTCAGGTCATAGGCGAGCGTCGCGCGGTATCCCGAATCGTTCAACCTCTGGATGACACGGAAGGCCGCGTCGCCCAATAGCCGCTGGGCCTCGTAGCGGACAAAGGAAAACGGACCAACGGTCTCTGC
Organism: Planctomycetales bacterium; assembly: GCA_030631085.1. Classification (GTDB taxonomy): domain Bacteria; phylum Planctomycetota; class Phycisphaerae; order SM23-33; family SM23-33; genus JAUWNJ01. The sequence continues at coordinate 20,503 of DAOVLV010000002.1, forward strand.
CGGCGTAACCTTTGCCGTATCCAACGCCGTGTCCGGAAAGTGCAGACCGAGAACGATGACCGACCTGGCTCCGTCCAGCCAGTCGGACGGTTCTTTGATCTCTGCGTCTTCGGTCATAATTTGCGGGACGTACGGGCCGTAAATCAGCCCCTTGTCCTCGACCACATCGGCTTGCTTGAGGGACACGTCCGTGGCTTCCAGGGCGTCGCGGAATCGTGCGAACCGCTCGGCTGTGAAAAACCCCACCAGGTCCGCCCCGGCATCTCGGCAGAAATTTCGGACCTGTTCAGTTTCGCAGAGCCGTTCTGCCTTTGGCCGGGTTCGCTTCAGCGAAGGCAAGGCCGCGCTGGTAAGGACGGTTGTATATTGGACGTCTGTTTCGTAGATTCCGAACCTTTCGGCCACCAGTTCGCTGCAAATGCGCGTATTGCTGATCCCGGAGTATCCGGCGAGGTCGAGGTGATGGGCGACGTTGAATGCGACGTAGTTGAGCGTCCGTTCAAGGACGGTCAGATACTCAGCGTTGTCGTCGGAATCGGGCAGGATGCGGATTCCGATGCAGATTAACGAAGCGGCGTCGGGAAGATGCAATTCGGGATTGACCAGTTTCTCGCTGTCGAAGTCCTCGGCCTGACCGACGGCTACCATGTCCACGCCGGCGTCGTCGAGAATCTTCTGAATCGAGCAGAGGAGCCTTTCCGGACTGGTTTCGAGGCGATCCTTCTTTCGCCTCGGCGGTCGGCAGTACGACTCGTCGTAATACCGCCGCTGGGGGTTCATACAGAACTGGAGACAGGAGCCTATCTCTCCGCCACGCATACCGTATTTCTCCAGGTATTTCAGGATCGTCGCCTCATCGACCTTTTCCGGTATCTCGTGGGCCAGGTTGAGGCAGAAGTTTTCCGCCCAGGCGCATCGCCACTTGTTGGTCTGTGGGAATTTGAAGACCTTGCCGCCGATCTCCAACTCGTTAATGCCGCTTACCTCTTTGCGGAACGCATCGGTGGGGCAGTGGTTGACGCACTGCATACACTTATCGCACAGGTCATCGCCGTCGTACATAGGTGTCGCTTCCAGGTCAGCGTCGGTAACGACGGATACGAATCTTGCCCGCGGGCCGAATTCCGGCGTCAGCGCAAGGCCGTTCCATCCGATCTGTCCCAGCCCCGCCGCCACGGCTGCGTAACGGTGGACCAGGTCGGGCGCGAAATCCACCTGAAGGTCCTTGTAGGCGTGGTATCGCCAGATATTACTGGCGGCGATGGGCAAGGCCTTGTGGCCGAGGTCTTCGAGGAACCGCGCCAACAGGAATGAGATGTCGTCGAGACGGGCGTTCATCGTGCCTTGAGTACCGTAGGGTCCCATATCATGCGGGGTTGGGACTCCGTCCAACTCTACGGCGGCGTCGAGGTGATGAATCGCACAAACCACCACGCACTTGGCGCCCGGCAGCAGCCCCTGCGGACTCATCCGAAGCGGCGCGCCGGAAAACCTCTCAACAGGGGCAATCCCCACAAGATCGGCGCCTAACTGTCCAGCCTTGGTCTTTACCTGTTCTGTCAGATTCATGAATCGTTCCTTGTTGAACGTTGAGATAGTCGGCGGGTGATTTCGTCAGCGGTTGAGGCCAGACCGGCGAGGACCTTCCTGCGGTGTTCGCCCTTGAAGCGGAACTTCGGCAGGAAAAGCCCCAGGGCGGCGACGACGGTCTGGTTTTCCCATATCGGATACGCCGTGGCTGCAATCTGCGGCTTCGATGTTTCTAGGGCCTTTCCGTCTCTGTGAATCTTCTTTAGGGCGGCGTAGGTCTGCGTCTTGGTCCTGACGTTCGGCCAGGCGCCATTTTCGGGCAAACCGTACCTGATGATGAATGTCTCAAGCCGATCATCGGGCAGAAAGGCCAGCAGCAGTCTGCCGGTAACGGTTTCGTACAGATTAGAGATGGAGGTGATGTCGCTACGTACCTGAAGGTCCTGATCCCCTTCGACCTGGCATGGAACCACCCGTTCATGCCCGCGCAGCACGGCAATCAGCACTGTTTCTTGCAGTTGCTTAGCCAGGGCGGTCATCGGCGGCTCGGACGCCGCCACAAGATCCCTGCGATAAGGCCCACTTCGGGCGAGGCGGTAGGCCGCCGGACCGAGCGTGTACCCGCTTTTCGGGGCGGCCTGATCGACAAAACCCCGATGGACCATTGTCTTGAGAATGTTGGCGCAGGTGGCAGGATGCAGGCCCAGGTCGCCGGCGATCCGACCCAATCTCTTCGGTCGGTCGGGCTTGGCCGAGAGATAATCAAGAATGTCGAACGCCCTGTCGAGAACTTGTATCATTTTTATATAGTAAAATTGCGTTTTACAATCTCGTAATGTATCCGAGGCCGGTTTCGCTGTCAAGCACAATCGCAATTTTTTTCGAGAATAAAATATGGTGACGTCGGCGCGACATGCAGATAGAATCTGTATGGGCAGTTGAAACGTTACTTCTGAAAAGGGCGAATATGCAGATCAAATTGAGTTTTCTCGGCGCGGCGCAGAACGTTACGGGTTCCCGGTTTCTCGTCGAGGCTGACGGGTTGCGGATACTGGTCGATTGCGGCCTGTACCAGGAGCGGAAACTTCGAGGCCGGAACTGGGACGGGTTTCCCATTCCGCCCAAGACGATAGACGCCGTTCTTCTGACGCACGCGCATCTGGACCATTGCGGGCTGATGCCGAAACTCGTCCGCGAGGGTTTCGACGGGAAGATATACTGCACTGAGGCGACGGCGGAAATCGCACGGATTATCCTGCTGGATTCTGCCCATATCCAGGAAGAAGACGCCGAGTTCAAGCGTCGCCGGCACGAACGTGAAGGGCGGAAAGGTCGTTACCCCGAAGTCCCGCTCTACACCACAGCCGATGCCGAGAAGTGCCTCCCGCACTTTTTGCCGATCGAGTACGAACAAACCGTACAGGTGGCCGATGGTGCGGAGGCCGTTTTCCGCGATGCCGGTCATATTTTCGGCTCATCCATAATACGCCTGAAGATCAACAAAAACGGCGAGGTCAGGACGATCCTGTTTTCCGGGGACCTCGGACGGAAGAATATGCCGATTATCGACGACCCGTCGGAATTCAGCCACGCCGATTATGTCCTGATCGAATCGACTTACGGCGACCGCATTCACGGGAAGGCTGAAGACGTGGAAAACCGCCTCGCCGAAGTTATCAACACGACGAAACAGGCCGG
>DAOVLV010000050.1 GCA_030631085.1 Planctomycetales bacterium
AATCGCCAGTCCAAGCCCCGTACCACCGTATTTTCTCGTAGTGGCGGCGTCGGCCTGGGCGAAAACGTCGAAAATCACTTCCCGTTTCTCATCCGAGATTCCGATACCAGTGTCGCTGACGGAGAAATGCAGGCGTATTTTATCATCTGACAGGCTGTGATCTGTTTCGACGAGGACAAATACCTCACCCTGCTCGGTGAACTTGATGGCGTTACCGACCAGGTTGACGACAATCTGCCTCAGCCGTCCCGGATCGCCCACAAGTCCGTCGGGAACATCCGGCAGGACATGGCAGATAAGTTCCAGACCTTTACTGTCGGACCGGCCCGCAAGAGTTTGAACGGTTTCCCAGAGCGTCTTGCGAAGAGAGAATTCGGTGTGTTCGAATGCAAGCCGACCGGCTTCAATTTTCGAGAAATCCAGAATGTCGTTAATCAGGTCCAGCAGGGACTGCGCCGACGACATGACCGTGCTGAGGTACTCGCGCTGTTCGGAAGTCAATTCCGTGTCCAGCGCCAGTTCGGTCATACCGATGACGGCGTTCATGGGTGTGCGAATTTCGTGACTCATATTGGCCAGAAATTCGCTCTTGGCGTTGTTGGCTGCCTTTGCCTCATCGGCCAGTCGATTGGCGCGGTCGATAGTCTGTTGTAGTTGATGATTTATGGCTTCGGTTTGTTCATTGGCCTGCCTGATGTCCGCTTCGGCCGCTTTACGCTCGGCAAGTTCTTTCCGAAGGTTGCTCTCAAGGTCGTGGATTCGCAAAGCGGGTTTCACCCTCGCTGTGAGCACGTGCGGATTGAAAGGTTTGGTAACGTAGTCGTCAGCGCCTGCCTCCATCCCCTCAATAATGTCCTGCTCGCCGTCCCTGGCGGTAACGAGGATTACATAGGTATATTCCGATTTTTGCAGGGAACGGAGCCTGCGACATACTTCTATACCGTCCATTCCGGGCATGCGCCAGTCAAGTATCGCAAGCCTCGGCGCATCATCGGCCGACAGGACCGACCATGCCTCGTTACCGTCGGAAACGGCTGTAACGTCCCAATTCAGCCCACTGAGAATCGACTTGAGCATAACCAGCGCACTGTCGTCGTCGTCAGCGATCAATACACGCCCGTTCGACTTGACCTCTGGTTCGTCTTTGGCGCAATTGTTGAAGTGTGTCGAAACAATAGAAGCGGCCATTAATCCGTCCTCTCCGCGTAAATACGCAAACCTTCAGGCCACCGGATAAACCACACCAACCGGCCCGAACGAGTACAAACCGCACCCATACTCCGACGATACCTTTGTCGGACAGATTAAAACGCGACTTGACCACCTTAAATGAGGAAAAAAAGACGAAACGAGGGCGGGATGAAGTTCAAGCAAATCCTTTGGGCATTAGGCATTGGGCATTGGGCGAAAGAGGGTTGTTGCACGTCTTGCTTTTATAGTCCTGCGATTTCATTGAGTCGGCGAATTAAACAGGAACAACCTCCATAAACCCCGTGCTACCAATGTCTAATGCCAAGTGCCCAATGCCTAGCGTCTGACGAAACCCTCGTCGGTAACATCAACTTCGATTTTTTCCGGTACGGACAGGCCGATGAGTTCCGCCGGTTGGGTCGATGCCATTGCCCAGGCTGTCTCGAACGGTACATCGCAATGGCGAGCGACGTTTATAACCGCCCGGTCCATCGTCAACACCGAGCCGGCAAGGGAAGGCGAATCATCGTGGCTGACGAATCCGTTTTCGTGGACCTGGCAGGTAACGTCGCCGATACCGTAGGCTCCCGGCGGCATATTAGCAGCCATTATCGCATCCGTAACCAACACACTTCGCTGCGGTGTCTTGGCGCGGAGAAAATTCTTCAGCGTCGGGAATGGGATGTGATGCCCGTCGGCGATAAAACCGGCTGACAGACGGTCGTCGGCTAGTTGACGCTGGACGTAATTATCCAGACGGGGCAACGTGTAGTGCGAAGCGTTTCCCAAATGCGTACACATTTTCGCACCGGCTTCGACTGCCCGGTCGATTGTCTCGGCGTCGGCTTTGTGATGGCCGAGCGCGACAACGACGCCGTCGGCGGAAGCGTCGGTGATAAGTTCCATTGCGCCGGGCAGTTCCGGCGCAAGTGTCAGCAGGCGAACGCATCGGCCCGAAGCATTCTGGAATTGACCCAGCAGGTCCGGCAAATCCTTCGGAGTCGTTACATGTTCGAGCGGATGTGCACCGCGCGGGCCGTCCTCGCTGCTGATAAACGGACCCTCGATGTGGAAACCGGCGATCATGGAAGAAAGCAACTCGTCAGCCTTTCGTAACTCGGCCATTCGGACAACGCGAGCAACCATTTGCTCAATCGGGCCTGTAACGATCGTTACAAGGACGCTTACTACGCCGCACCGCCGCATCGTTTCGAATGCGGCTCTGACCCCATCGAGAGTAAGCCTCTCAACTTTCGAATCATTGAAGTCCACACCGGCGTACCCGTTGACCTGAAGGTCAACCAGCCCAGGACCAGCCGCTCGGATAACACGCCCGCCGTCATCCCGCACTACTGAAATATCGCCTTTGGCACCCATTCACTGAAAAGTATTCCCAATACGGTAATTTGTCAAGGTAAGTCAGCCGCCCTGCTTCTTGACAGGTCCGCTGTAAATACCCCAGAATCGCCTTTGATGATTCGTATATATTTCATTCTGGGATGCACAGCCTCCGGTAAGGGGGCCGTCGGTCGTCTGCTTACTCGTCGGATTGGCGGGCAGATTATCAGTGTCGATTCGATGAAAGTTTATCGACGAATGGATATAGGAACGGGCAAGCCCAGCCAGGCCGAACGGAATGAGGTCCCTCATCACTGCATTGACATCGTTGAGCCGAGCGAACCCTTCAGCGTCGCTCGTTACGTCGATTTCGCCGATAAGGCCATCGCCGAAATAGCCGACAGCGGCGACATTGCCCTTGCTGTCGGGGGAACCGCTCTGTACATCAAGTCGCTGGCAGAGGGCTTGTTCGAAGGCCCCGGCGCTGATGTCGAAATCCGCGCCGAACTGACCCGCCGCGCCGAGGCAGAAGGTCTGGCTGCCTTGCATGAGGAATTAGCGAGAATCGACCCGGAATCGGCTGGGAGGATACATCCCAACGACGAAAAGCGTATCGTCCGGGCGATGGAGATATTTGCGTTAACGGGCGAACCCATAAGCAACCTTCAGAAACAGTGGGACAATCCCAAACCACGATACGATTGCGTCTTTATAGGCTTACGTCGAAGCCGAAGCGATGCGAACCGGCGAATAAACGCCCGCGTCAAAAGAATGGTCAGCCAGGGTCTGCGCGACGAAGTGGCGGCGCTGCTCGCCGAGCCAACCGGCCTGTCGCAACAGGCTGCCCAGGCATTGGGATACGCCGAGATGATTGAGCACCTCGACGGAAAATGCACACTCGACGAGGCCTTTGAGCAGATAAAGATAAACACGCGCCAGTTCGCCAAGCATCAGCGAACATGGTTTCGAAGGTTCAGGAATGTGCACTGGATAGACGTCGATGAAGATACGAACGTCGAAGATATCACTGATGAAGCGGCCAAGTATGTAAGCAAGTAGGCTGGGCCGAAGCGAAGCGCAGGCCCACCTTATACCTGAAAAGGTGGGCCTCCGGCCCAGCCTACCTGCTTGTTGTAAAGCGATTCGATTGGTAAGGTTATACGTAATGGGTGTTGAATTTACAGTTGTCAGCATAGGCGCTCTTTCGGCCAATCCGTTCTGGTCCGAGGGGCAGGGTATTCGGACTCCGCACGCAACGACGACGCTTATCCGCGACGGCAAACGATTAATCATTGTTGATCCGTCGCTACCGGCGGTGGTGTTGGAGGCTCGCCTGTTCGAACGCACCGGCCTGAAACCCGAAAGCATCACCGACGTATTCTGCACGACGCTCCGCCCGACACACCGGCGTGGGATAGAGGCCTTTGGAAACGCCCGGTGGACGTGCGACGAGGCTGAACTGCTCGCGTACAGGCGGCATCTTGCGATGATGAACGAATCGGCTGACCGTCTGGACGGCGAGGTCGAATCGGCCATGACGGCGGACCTGAAAATACTGGAGCGGTTCGCCCCATCCCCGGAGAAATTCACCTCCGCCGTTCATTTATATCCGCTGCATGGTGCGTCGGTCGGGTCGGCTGGGCTGCTGCTGAGCGGAGCCATTCGGACAACCATAGTGGCCGGCGACGCGGCGATGACAGCCGATCATGTTTTGGCGGGGCGAATCTGGAGCGGCGCTTCCGACACCGAAGCAGCCATGGAAAGTCTTACCGACCTGGTCGAAATCGCCGATGTAATCGTCTGTGGACACGATAATTACATGCTCTCGCCAACATACTGGATGAAATAAACAGTGTTGACAATCGGGGAATTTCTTGTTGAGCAGGTCTGGCAGTTGGGCCTGCTGTTCGGGCTGCTGGTAGCGTCGGCGTATTTCGCCGGGGCAGAGACCGCGCTGTTCAGCCTCTCTCGAAGCCAACTGTACAAATTAGAGCGAGACTCCCGTCGGAGCGCCCGCCTGGCCGCATCGCTGATGCGCAACCCGGCAAGCGTGCTGACTACCGTCCTGCTGGGAACCAACATCGTTCATATCCTCTACTTCGTCGTATCAACCATCCTGATTATGAACGCGCAGGCAAAAATGCAGGGCGGAGAATTCTGGGCTCCGGCGCTGGCTGTCGCGACGTTCGTCGCCATTGTAGTCGCCGCCGAGATCGTCCCGAAAACGCTGGCGCATATCTGGGCGTGGCAACTGGCGCCGCCGGCAGCGCCGGTTATGGCCATTCTGGATCGAGGTATAAAACCTATCCGGCGATTCCTCATGGCCGGACTGATCGACCCGCTCACCCGCCTGCTCGCGCCGCCCGGAAACCGGCATGGAAATCTATCGAGCGAAGAATTGGGATCGCTGCTGACGCTGTCGCAAAAAAGAGGACTCATCAGCGCCGACGAAGGCGAATTGCTCCAGGAAGTACTGGAACTGACCGACCGAAAGGCCGGCGACATCATGGTCCCACGCGTGGACATTATCGCCTGCGACGTAAAATCATCACCCGATGAATTGCTCGAATTCGTACGCCAAACACGCTTCACGCGGATACCCGTCTTTGAAGGCGACCTCGACCACATCGTCGGCGTGGTCCATGCAAAGCGCCTGTTAACCGATTCAGGCCGAACGCTGCGCGAGGATGCCGGGCCGATTAGATTCGTCCCCGAATCCGCCCCGCTGGAACGTCTGCTGGTGCATTTCCGCACCACGGGAAGCCAACTGGCCGTCGTGGTCGATGAGTACGGCGGAACGGCCGGACTGGTAACGCTCGAAGATGTCCTGGAGGAAATCGTCGGAGATATTGTCGAGGTTCGTGACCACAAACCCGAACCCATCGTCCGAAAATTGGGCCCGGACCAATGGCTTGTAGATGCCGATCTTCCGATCCACGAATGGTCCGACGCCTTTCCGACCGACCTGACCGGCGCGCGCTTCAATACCGTCGGCGGGTTCGTCATCTCCATTCTCGGGCACATTCCGAGCGTCGGCGAGCAGGCGAAATATCGCAACATTACTTTCACTGTCGAAGAAATGCGGAAAAGGCGGATCGCCCTGCTGCAGGTGCAGTTGGGGGGACAATCATGATTGCGACGGTATATATGATTGCCGCCGGATGGGCAATGCTGCTGGTCGGAATGGTACTGTCGTTCCTCTACAGCGGCTTGGAGACGGGATGCTACGTGGTCAACAAAATCCGTCTGGACCTCCGCGCCGATTCGGGAAACAGACCGGCCCGTCGTCTCCTGTCCATTCATCACAGTCCCGGAAGAGCGCTCGTCGTCCTCCTGGTTGGAAACAACCTCGCCAATTACCTCGCTTCGGCTGGGATGGTCCTGATACTGACCTGCTCGGGATGGACGCATCCGGACTGGTACTCCGTCGCGATCCTGACACCGGTAATCTTCATCTTCTGTGAACTGCTGCCCAAGAACCTTTTCCATCGTTACAGCGAGATGCTCGTTTATACTTTTTCGGGATTTATGGAGGTCTCGCGTCGGATATTCTCGGCGGCTGGGTTTGTTGGTCTGATTCGCGGAGGGATGTGGCTTGTGATGAAACTCGCCGGACGGCGCCTGGGTCCGACCGAAACGCCTCTGCTCCACAGCCGATACGTAACGGGCATCCTTGCCGAAGGTCGCGCCGGAGGCGCACTGACGCATACACAGTCCGACATAGCCGAACGCATCGTCAACATCTCGCGCGTTCAAATGCGCGACGTAATGATCCGAATTGAGGATGCTGTGCTTGTTGAAGAATCATCTCCTGTCGAATATGTCCGCGATTTGCTGCGTCTTCACGGGCATCCGCGTTTGGGGGTTTATTCAGGCCGGTCCGACAACATCGTCGGGGTGCTGAACGCTTACGACGCCCTGCTCGAAGAAAAATGGGGCGGGAGTCTTTCTCCTTATATCAAACCCGTATTGACTCTTACGGAAGACCTCGGCGTCATAGAAGCGCTCGTCCGATTGCAGCAGCGTCGGGAGGTGATGGGTTTCGTCGTTTCATCGTCCGGCGAGTACGTCGGACTGGTAACAATCAAGGACCTCGTCGAGGAAATCGTCGGCGAATTGAAGGAATGGTAGTCGGAGTACCGGAATACCTGTTTGGCCGTTGCCGGTACGGCATTGGGCATTGGTCGCCGAGGGTCGTTGTACGTTACGCAGCATCCCTTGCACGTTCTGTCTTTATGATTCTGATATTTTATTGAATGGTAGAATAAAACAAACCTGCCTGCCGATAGACAGGAAAAACCTTCATAAACCCAGTGCCACCAATGCCAAATGCCCAATGCCGAATGCCTTTTTTTCACCATGGTTCGATTACATCGCCGAAGCAGGTTCCGACGGCGCGGGCTGACAGTACCAACGAATCCCCAGGCTGGACTGTGCGAATCTTCCCGGCGATGGAACTTATCTGAACCGCATCGATCTTCCCATCCTTGACAACGACCATTTCTCCGAACCTTCCATCTGCCAGTAGTTCCGTAGCATGGTGGGCCAGCATGGTTGCCAGTATGCGGTCGAAGGCCGTCGGCGTCCCGCCCCGCTGTATGTGCCCCAGTACAATAGCTCGGCTTTCAAGACCGGTAAGTTTTTCGACCTCGTCGGCGACATATTTGGCAATTCCGCCGAGGCGGATCGGTTCGGGGCTGGACTCATCTATATGATTGACGACCATCTCGCCCCCGGCTGGGTACGCGCCTTCGCCGATGGCGATGAGCGTGAAACGCTTCCCGTGCTTGCTGCGACGATCGCAGGCGTCAGCCACTACGTCCAGTTTGAAGGGTATCTCCGGAATCAGAATCACGTCGGTACCGCTGGCCAGACCGCTCCGAAGCGCCAACCATCCGGCGTATCGCCCCATCAATTCGACTACCATTACACGGTGATGGCTTGAGGCGGTGGTGTGAACCTTGTCCAGTGCGTCCGAACCCGTAGCCACCGCTGTATCGTGCCCGAATGTAATCTCCGTACCGGGAAGGTCGTTGTCGATCGTTTTTGGCACGCCGACAATCTTGAGACCACGATCAATAAGTTTGGCTGCGCCGGCCATTGTCCCGTCGCCGCCGATGACGACCAATGCGTCGAGTTTGTGCTTCCGACAGTTCTCCAGCACCTGGTCGGTTACGTCCTTATCAACCCATTTACCATTTTCGAGCACCTTGAATTGCGACGGATTGGCCTTGTTGGACGCGCCAAGGATCGTCCCGCCTACCGTAAGGATACCTGAAACGTCCGAAACGCTCAGCGGACGGATGCGGTCTTCAATCAAACCCAGATACCCGTCCTCGATACCGAAAATCTCAAGCCCGTACCTGAACATCCCTGTCTTGGCGACGGCGCGGATAACCGCGTTCAGACCGGGACAATCGCCACCACCGGTCAGTATGCCAACGCGACAAATATTAGACTTCGTCATTGCTTTCTCCACTTTCCACAAGCAGACCATGCCTCGCACAATATCATTTATCGGCAGGATACTTCAGAAATTTGTGCATATTATCATTTCTCACCCACTTGAAATTATTCTTTCGTAACACTGGCGGAGGCTGGAGACTTCGTGTAGAATTTGCATGTCGGGGTTTTTTGTTGGTATTGTCGCCACGGCGACTCGCCTGTGGCGAGAGGACACTTGCGATGGATCAGCAAACACCAGCGGAACGACGGAATCATAGCCGACATCCACTCTCGATAACTGTGCAGTTCTACCACGGCCCAACCCAGCGTGAATACCCCGCCCGAAGTGTGGACATTTCCTCCGGCGGGATGCTGATGTACGTCCCGGTCGGAACGCCCGTATCGACAGGCCAGCCAATCCGCGTAACTCTCGGAAGCCACGACAGACCGGAATTTTCCGGTTTGAGTGAACGGCCGGTCGATGCCACGATCGTCCGCGTGGACCGCAAAAAGATGATGGACGTCGGGCACATGCCCATCGGCGTCCGCTTCGCGTAGTGGTCGGTAGTCGGTAACCAGGGAAAAACGCTCTGCCCGCAGGACCCTATTGGGGAACCAAACGGGCCGAAACGGGCCAATTCGGAACCAAACGGAACCAAACGGAACGAAACGGAACCATTGGGAACCGTTGGGGCCAATTGGGGCCGATTCTGGCCAATTGCAAAATCCATAAGTCCTTGGCGGGCATAGAGTTGCGTATTTCGAGGTCGTTTTTTCGCCCATTTTGAAAAATCCGCCTTTGCCTATATTGCCTAACTTGCCTAAACGGCCCAGCCTGCCGTGAGCGAAGTCGAACGGAGCACCATTGCGGATTGCGGACCCGTCAGGGCTGGCCGTGGCGAGTTGCGGATTCCTCGGTATTCCGGTATTCCGGTTAATCAGTTGACTGGTTGACTGGTTCTTCTGTTTTTCACTTCTTCTGTTTTTCTTTTCCAAGTCCCAAGTCCCAAAACCCAAGTCCCTATTCTTCTCTCTGTATTATCTTTTCCGTTCGCGTTTGCGCGCGCAAACGCGAACACAAAACGGATTGCGACG
>DAOVLV010000181.1 GCA_030631085.1 Planctomycetales bacterium
CCCGCCCCGCAATTGCCGTTGTTGTTACTGCAAGCGGCGATACCCGAACTTGGGGTAAGGGTCTTATTGCAGCCGCCATTCGTCGTTAAGTTGCAACTGGCGGTCATCGACGACCATGATCCGCACCCGGACCCAGGGTCATTGACATTTGCATAGGCAGTGCAACTGGAACAGCCGTCGTCGGTGTCGTCGTCATTGTAGCTCAGTCCGTCCGAGCAAGGGCCCAACCAGGCATAAGCATACGACCGGCACGCCTGCGCAGGACCGACCGCAGCCAACAGCACAACCACAGCACATACTAGCGCTAGTTTTCCCTTCCCATCCATTTCTGTACTCCCTTCATCAAGAACTTCACCCGAAACCACAGAGGGTAAAATCGCTCCCACCGTGTTCAGCCTCCTGTCCCAAGTTCGCCTGGGATGGCCGATAAACACGTAAATACAAAACAATCTTGAATCGCGGGGAACTTGGCCGGGCGGCCTGAGCAGGTCAGAACGAGCGAGATCCGCATTCTGCTCATACGAGATGAATAGCTCCGTCGCTCCCTAAGCGGGCTAGAGCAACAACAAGTATATCACACTTTGGGGTTTTGTCAAGGGGAAAATGGGGAAAAATGTGGAGAATTCGCCTTATCGTCCCAAGCGGGCGAGGATTTTCAGACCTTCAGCCAATTTTTCATCGCTGGTGGCGTAGGAGATGCGGAAATGCGTATCTCGCTCGGAAAAGACGTTTCCGGGAATAATCAGGACGTTGTTTTCAATTGCCCGCTCAACGAACTCGCTGCCGGTCATTCCCTTGGGCGCGGGTACGAATGCGTAGAACGCTCCGCCTGGTTTTCTCAGGCCAAAGGGTTCAGCCAGAGCTTCCTGGACCATATCTCGCTTGCGACGGTAGTCGGCGACCTGCTGCGACATATCGCACGCCAATGCCGCTGCACCGGCTGCCTGGGCCATACTGGGTGCGCAGACGAAACTGTACTGCTGGAGCATGGTCATTTTTTCGATGATTTTGACGGGTCCCGTACACCATCCCATCCGCCACCCGGTCATCGCGTAACTTTTGGAGAACCCCCGCATCAGCAGCGTGTTTTCATACACCGACGCCATCGAGGCAAAGGGCGTGTCATAGCAGAAGAGGTTGTATATCTCGTCGGAGACTACCAACAGACCTGCCCGGTCAGCGACCTCGGCGACGGCGCGCAGTTCGTCGGATGAATAGACCCGTCCGGTGGGATTTCCCGGCGAGTTGACGACCAGGAGGGTCGTGCGATCTGTAACAGCGGCGGCTATTTTGTCCGGATCGGGTGTAAAGTCCGGATAGGTATCGACCATAACGGCCTTACCCCCGGCGAGGTGAACAAGGTGCTTGTACATTACGAAATACGGGTCGAGGAGGATGACTTCGTCGCCGGGGTTGATAAGTGTCATAAACGCCAGAAGCAGCGCGCCGGAGACGCCGGAGGTAATCAAATATGGTTTCTGATCGTCCCATCCGAACTCTTCGGCAGCCGCTGCTGCGACGGCGGCTCGGAGATCGGGGTGGCCTTGTGTCTGGGTGTACTTGTTGAATCCCCGCTTGATGGCGGCGATGGCTTCGGCCTTGGCCGGCGCAGGCACGTCAAAATGAGGCTGACCGATGGAAAGGTTAATCGGGTCGGGCAACTTGGCGGCCAGATCGAAGACCTTGCGGATACCCGAAGCGTCCAGAAGTTTCATTCTCTCAGCGATATGGTGGCGAATGGGCATAGGCATACTCGCAGCCTACCAGCAGGCAGGCGTGAATTCGTGCATTGAGAGTCGTTTTATGACGAGGCGCTTTCGTCGGTTTCGGCGGCTTGGTCCTGTTCGCCTTCGGTGGTTTCGTCCGGTTTTTCCTCGACCTTCTTCGACTTGGTACCGGCCTTGCTGTGGCGGACTTTTACCTTGGGTAATCCAAGCGGTCGTCCGGTTTTGGGGTCGAATTTTTCTTCATCGACGAGGCGTGCAATTCTTTCCGCCCGCGTCAGGACGCTACGATTTTTTGCCAACCCGCCATGGGTTCTGAGTGTTCTGTCCATGCTCATTGCAGTTTTTTCTCCTGTGTTACTTTTCAGTTTCCATCCAGATTCCGGTGCTGCTTGTTTGTTTGAAGTTATATCGACCTTTCTGTCGGCAATATTCCCGCCCAAGTCGCTCGATCTGTGCGACGTATTCAGTAAGAGCGGCAAGCGTTTGCGCTGAGCGGATATTCTGGAAACCGTGCATATCCTTGACCATATATTTACCGGTGTGCTTCATCCGGTGGATCGTCGCTTTGACACCCTTCTCGTAGAGGAACTTCTTAATATCCTCTGCCTCTTTGAACGTTTGTACACCGCCCTGGATAACGAGGTAACTATAACCCTTTGGACGCGGTGCGTCGTCGGGAACCATTCCTGAGCCGTCCGGCTTGGACGGATGCGATTCGGGCTTGGGAATTACACCCGTAGGTCCGGTACCGGGCTTGAGCACATTGGGATTATGCGGCGCCTTGATTCCGTCCGGTGAAGCCGAGGTATTCTGCGAACTCATTCGGCCTAGCATGTACGCCCCGACGCCAAGCAGTATTATTGCCACGAATACCACAACGGCGCTGATTTGGTTGAGGGAAATAACCAACCGGCCTGAGGAAACGGATAATATCGGTTCGGCGCGAGTTGTCGTCCCGGATGGAACGGGTGGAGGCGTTACCGTCGGCGAAATTTTCGCCTGCTCGATGACAGGGCGGTCATCGGTCGGGGGTTTCTGTCCGGCCTGGTCAAACCACGACGGGACGTTCATCGACCCGCCGCTGCGTGACGCGTCGGTCCCGATAACCTCAAACAATGATTTGCCGTCTTTCTTCCTGGCCACAGGTCTGGTTCCACCCAATCGACTTTTTTATCCGCTTGCGGTAATTACAACGCTTCCACAGAGGACTTGGAAGATACCTCAATTACCATGGGATGTCAAGGATACCTTAAACGCGATGACTGGTTGCCTTGACGGGATATTTCGCGTAATATCATTACCGTGTGGGACGGGTCTTATCCGGCCCGTCGCGATAACCGAATCGAAAGGGTAAAAAATGAAACGTCCAACTCCGCTGACGGCGTGTATAATCCTGTCGATGCTGCTTTTGCTGGCAGGGGGGTGCGCAACGACAATACCGGCCAGGGAGTTCATCGCAAAGTACACTGTCAACATTGACGTGCCGAACCCCGACCAGGCCGATCTGCCATGTCGGATATTCCTGGGTCGGCGCAAAGACTACTGTTGCATCAAAGACATAATCCCCGGCAACCAGGGCGGCGGATTCCTGGGTAAGACGATCCTTTGGAGATGTCCATCCGCTGAATTACCCAAAGATTTTCCCGAAGCCTATCGGCCTGGAGATGTGGTTATCGACGGACGAAAAGGCGCAAAATATAAATATGTGATTCAGGCGTATAACAGTAAATAAGGGCGTAGGGAGTAGGGCATAGGGCGTAGGAAAAAAAAGAATATTGAATATGGAACAGAGAATTTTAAATGACGAAGTAATAAAAACATCCCTTCAGGGGCATTTTGTTTCTTTTACTTCGAAATTCAACAGTCCGTATTCATTATTCGAAATTCATTTTTTACCTATACCCTACGCCCTATATTCTGTTTGTTAAAGCGATGAAGGTTTCGGTTATCATTCCGGCGGCAGGGGCGTCACAACGCTTCGGCTCGAAGAGAAAGAAAATCTTCGAGCGGATTAAGGGTCAGCCTATCTTTATCCGCGCGATAGAGTTGTTCGTCAATCGTAAGGACGTCTGCGAAGTGCAGTTGGTCGTAGCCGAAGACGACGAAGAAGAAATGCGGACCCGCTACGCCCCCAATATCGGATTCATGGGCGTCAAACTCGTCGTCGGAGGCGATACGCGAACCGAATCTGTAAGCAACGCACTGACAAAGGTGTCGGATGAAGCGGAATATATTTGCGTTCACGACGCAGCCAGACCTTGTGTCTCGCAACTGTGGATAGACGATGTTTTCGCCGCAGCCGAGAAATTCGGTTCGGCCATTTTGGCTTATCCGCTCCACGGTACGCTCAAGAAGGTTTCGTCGGGTAATAAAATTGATAAGACCTTATCTCGTGATGGTTTATGGGAAGCGCAGACGCCGCAGGTCTTTCGCAGGGACATACTCAAGCGTGCCTATGAGAACGCAACGGGCAAAGCCGACGACGATTCCGCTCTGGTCGAGGCTATCGGTGAGACGGTAGTTGCTGTAACCTGTGATCCGCGAAATGTGAAAATTACAAGACGGTCCGACCTGCAACTGGCGAGAGCGGTGATAGACTCGCTGCCGAAACCGAAACTTACCGCCCACGCCGGACCGTTCGATGAAGCGCAATGGTAACGCGAATAAGAAAAGGAGCATATGATGACAATTGGTAAAAATATCGTATTGGTTATGGCGTTGATGGTTTTTGTGGCCGGTTGTGATAGTCCGCCGGCTGGACCTACAACGGCTGATGGCGAAGCGGTCAAGGTCGTTGCGGTCAATCCGTCCGATGCCGCTGAAGCAGCAGCGGTAAGCGGCCTTCAGTCCGCGACCGTCGCTTACAAACAGGCCCTCAAGGTTCTCCGTGCCTACTACGTCAAGACAGGTGCTTATACCAGGCAGGTCTGGGCGGAAAAGGAACTGGCTAATCTTCTCGGCGCTCAGACGTTCACGTTTGAAGGCGCAGGAACGCCCGCCATCCCGCCGAGCGCGTCGGTCGAAGCGATAAACGAAGCCGCCGCCGTCGAAGCAGTCCTGGCTGGACGCCGAAATTGGAAACGATGCCTGGCAGAACTGGCTGACTACTACAGTCAAAAGGGGCTGAACTTCAAACTGGCGCTGGTGCGGAATATCCAGGCTCGGTTCGATCCGATCCGCGCATACCCCTATTTCATGCACGCCGAAGTTCCCCCTGCCGACCTGAAACCCACCGAAGTAGTCCCTGCCGCCGATACGCTGTTCGCCGAGGCGATGAAACTGCACAGGCAAGGGAAGGCATTTCCGGGTATTACCAATTATTCCAAGCAGCGACAGGCACTGATGAAGTTCCGCCAACTTGTCGAAAAATACCCCGCCAGCACCAAAATCGTCCA
>DAOVLV010000062.1 GCA_030631085.1 Planctomycetales bacterium
CGTCGCAATCCGTTTTGTGTTCGCGTTTGCGCGCGCAAACGCGAACGCAAAAGTTAATACGGGAGGCGATATAGCGCCCCCGTGAAGTCTTTGACAAGTGAAGACAGACCGGATTACCGGCTACGCCCACGGACTGTGCTCCGTGGGCCCATGGAACGCAGTCCATGGGCATGGCGAAACGGCAAGCCGTGCAGGTTAGGTAAGATAGGCAAAGATGGATTTTTTAAAATGGGCGAAAAAATGACCTCAAAATACGCAAATCTATGCCCACCAAGGACTTATGGATTTTGCCATTGGCCCGAATTGGCCCCAACGGTTCCCAATGGTTCCGTTTCGTTCCGTTTCGTTCCGTTTGGTTCCGTTTGGTTCCGAATTGGCCCGTTTGGTTCCGTTTCGTTCCGAAAATGTCCCCCCGCATCAGTGGAGCAAAACCGACGGATAGCTATCCGTCGGTTTCGGGGCTGTTACCCCCGCCCTCGTCGGAGAGTTGGTTGACATATTCCACAGTTGGATGTAGTTTCCTGTTTTCCCTCCGAAGGAATGACACATGGAAAAGGCTATTACCAAAGCGAAGATGCTGATAGAGGCACTGGGATATATCCAGCGGTTTGCCGGAAAGACCGTCGTCGTCAAGATCGGCGGAGCGGTAATGGATAACGAACAGACACTCACTGAACTGCTGACAGACGTGGTCTTCATGAACACCGTCGGAATGCGTCCGGTGATCGTCCACGGCGGCGGAAAAGCCATCAGTAAGGCGATGGGAGATCACGGCCTGGAGGTCCAGTTCGTCCAGGGACGACGATATACCGACCAGCGAACGCTGACAGTCGTCGAGCACATCCTCTGCAACGAGATTAACCGGCGAATTGTAACGACCATTCAGGAAATGGGTTCCTCGGCAATGGCCCTGCATACGCTCGGCAGCTGTGTGCTGTTCGGGGAAAGACTGTTCCTGGAAGAAGACGGACGGAAAATCGATTTAGGTCAGGTCGGGCGGATAACCGAAGTCAACGCCCGTCTGATTGAACTGCTCTGCCAGGCCGATACGATACCGGTGCTGACACCGCTGGCGCGCGACCGCGCCGGTGGAAAACTCAACTGCAATGCCGATACAGCCGCCGGCGAAGTCGCCGCCGCACTGAAGGCTGACAAATTCGTCGTCGTCTCCGACACCCACGGTATCCGCGCCGATCCCGACGACCCGAACAGCCGGATAAGCGACGCGACCGAGAAGCAGATACAGAAGATGATCGAAGACGGCGTTATCGCAGGCGGAATGCTGCCGAAGGTCGAGGCCTGTCTGCGAGCACTGGACGCCGGCGTCGGCAGAACACACATAATTGACGGGCGATTACCACACTCACTCCTGCTGGAAATCTATACCGACGAAGGAATAGGAACAGTTGTTCACAAATAGGGACTTGGGACTTGGGTTTAGGCAACAACAGAAAAAGCAGAAAAATAGATGAAAGACTTTATCAACATTGCGGATTTTACGGGCGAGCAATTGACCGGTTTGCTGGAACGGGCAATCGCTGATAAGAAACTCTTTCGTGCGGGGAAACTTCCGGCTTCGTGTAAGAGAAAGGTTCTGGCGCTTATCTTCGAGAAACCCTCGCTGCGGACGCGGGTGAGTTTCGAGGCCGCTATCGTTCACCTTGGCGGAGCGGCAATCAACCTGACCAACGCCGACATCGGCCTGGGCAGCAGAGAACCGGTGTCCGACGTAGCGGCTGTGCTTGGTCGAATGTGCGATGCGGTTGTGGCTCGAACCTTCAGCCACGAGACGGTGCAAGGCCTGGCGGAACACTGCTCAAAACCGGTAATCAACGCCCTGACCGATTACTCCCACCCGTGCCAAGCAATGGCGGACGTTATGACGGCGATGGAGATTTTCGGCGACGTTCGCGGGCGAAAACTTGCGTTCATCGGCGACGGTAACAACGTCGCACGCTCGCTGGCGATACTGTGCGAAAAACTCGAAATGGAATTCGCCCTCGCCTGCCCTGAAGGATACGAACTGGAGTTGGATGTCGCACAGACCCGCGACCCGGCCGACGCCGTCGAGGGCGCGTCGATCATATATACGGACACATGGATATCAATGGGACAGGAGGACGAAAAAGACGAACGAATCGCCACATTCAAACCCTATCAGGTCAACGCCGAACTGCTCGCCGCAGCCCCCAAAGACGCCGTCGTCATGCACTGCCTGCCTGCATACCGTGGCTACGAGATAACCGACGAAGTAATGTCAGCCCACGCCGGAACCATCTTCGAAGAAGCGGAAAACCGCCTGCACGTTCAGCGGACGCTGCTGCACGTCCTCGTGGCCGAAGGCGGGATAAACTAATCAAGGCACTGGGCATTCGGCATTCGGCATTGGTGGTCGAGGGTTATTGTACGTCTTGCCTTTATAATTCTGCGATTTCGTCAAATCGAGAAATTAAACAGCAAATATGCCTCACAAACCCAGTGCCACCAATGCCAAATGCCGAGTGCCCAATGCCGCTGTCCTTACCTCCCGCCGCGGACCTCGACGCCTTTGCCTTCGACGCGATTGGTTGCGCGATACCAAATGAGTTTGGGGTTTTTCCAACTGTTCAGGACACCTCTTTGGACATCCCGATAATACATAATGGCGTTCTTTTTCGGTTCGCCCGGCAGGGAGCCCCAGATAATCGCAGTGTCGGCGGGGTTTCGCTGGTAGAGAATCCGCTGGCAGACGACCTGCCTTGGGCCGTCTTCAAGTTTCACATCGCCGGTCGCGTCGAAGAGGTCGAGCACCCAGCTCCTGTCACTGATCGGGACTGTCCCTGCCTTGACGGAGACCTTGTCCTTGGGTTCGGCGAAACAGGCTTTCATCTTCTCGCAGTCCAATACGGTGTTGCGTCCTTCCGGCAACTTGCCCCACGGACGGATGTTGAGTTGTTTGATTCGCACCATGTTCTTGCCACTGCAGTGAACCATTCGCACCTTGCCCGTCAACCAAACGGTTTGGGTGGTCTGATTCATCTTCATCGACTCGGACCACCGGAAGGCCGACTGCGACGGGCGGTCAATGCTACCGGCGAGGTCGTCTCTTCGCCGACCGGCTTTCTTTTTCTCCGGCGGGCGATAGTCTTCCGCGATGAACGTACCGGCCTTGGGGCAGGAAAGCACGCCCAGGTCAACCTCGTATATGACGTGCTCCGACCGCAGCCGCATACGCTGGAGAAGGAACCCGTCCTTATCCCAGCGCTGCGATTCCATGCGAACCTTTTTCTCGGCTATTACTGTTTTGATCTTCTGCGGGCGGAAACTCGCAAACTCCCCCGGCTTGGTCTCTGCCACCGGTCTGGTCGCAGCATCATCCTCCGGCTCGTCAAAGACGATCGTTACCTTTCCGCAGTCCAGTTTGTCGCCGGACATTTTTATATTCACCGCGCCGAGGATAATCGCCGTCCGCTGTTTGCCGCGATAGTCCATCTCGTCGTCCCATGCGATATCCATCGGCTTGGGCTTCTCGAACTTGTTACCGCTGATGTCGGTATCGGTGTCGAAACGCAGGCTTCCCGCCCCGGCAACGTTGGCGGACTCTTTCGCCTGGTCGAAGAGAATTTTCCTGCCACGAATGATATTGTCCTTCTGTTTGACTGTCGCGGGTTTTCCTTTCAGCGTCGCGGTCTTGGCCGACAGGTTGCTCGTCAACGTCTCTGCCTCGATAACTACGGTATCTTTTTCGCTACGGTCGGTAATTTTCACATCGCCGACGGCATCCAATTGCTGCGGTTTAATCTCGATTTTGCCGGTTTTTTCGTCCTTTTGCGGAGCGAAGGTAATCGTCATGCTCTTGCTGGCTTTGATTTCCCGTTTTGCCTGCATTGCCGATACGTCGCCCGTGGCTACGACTTTGCGGGCATATGCTTTTTCCTCCTCAGGCCCGGACATCTGAACGTCCAGTTTCTGCGATTTGATATACTCGCCGCTTTTGGTGTCGTTCATTTCCACGTTACCGGCGGCATAGAGCGAAGCCATGCGATTGACCTTTTCATCAGCCGATGCGGGCGGGTGAAATTTCGCTGTAAGTTTATCGGCCTTCATGCTCTGGGTTTCGCCCTGCCGGACATCCACGTCGCCGACGAAAACGGCCCATCGCGGGAAATCCTCATTCTCGACGCCAGTTTCGGTTTTGACTTTTCGGCTTCCAATCGCGGCCTCGACTTTCTCGGTCCATTTTATTGTAACGGCTTCGCGTTTTTTCTTTTCGGGCTGCTCGTCGTCGGACCCGGAGAAGTTCAGCGCGGCAGCGGCGCTTTCGGGCAGGTGCATTTCGCCGGCTCCATCGAGATAAACAACGGTCGTATCGCTGTTGAATCTGTTGAATCTGATTTTCGGTACGATAATACTTTCCCCGCTTGCCATTTTCAGGCTGACCGGTTTGTCGGTCGTTCCGATCAGCGTGCCGCCCTGCCCCGGCGAGCGGAACTCAAGTCCACTGCAAACGGCGACGGCTTCGTCGTCAACCAGGGTCAGTTCCTTTCCGGTTACGGTAACGTCAAAGCGTTTTGGTATCGGCTCTTCGTAACTCCTGAATGGTTTGAGAACCAGCGGGCCGGTCCAGGTTATTACCATTTCATCTGCCGGCTGGGTTGTCACGGTCTTGACGTCCGCCGGCTGGGTTGTCGCGATTTTTGCGTCGGAGGGTCTGCTTGCGGCGGTTTTCGAAGCCAACCTGATCGTCGGTGTTTTTTTCTCTTCGTCAGGGCGAGTACTGCTTTGGGGTTCGTCCCTGTCCGGTCTTTTGAACTCGAACACCAGGCGAAGTTTGTCCGCGCCTGTCATACGCTGGTTACCGCTGGTAACGACAACGTTATCGTTGAATGTAACTACGTACGCATCCTCCACAACCGGCGCTGGTTCAGCAGGGACGGTGGTCGGCATGGTTGTCGGGAGGGTCGGCGGCGTTTCGGCACGAGCGACGGACGGTTTGGGCTCAGCCGATGGTTTCGGCGATTCCGATTCCGTCGGGGTGCTTTTGTCCGTATCAGCGCCGCTGGGGAGGGACATTCCGCCGATGAATTGATCTTTCCCTTCACGGATTACCATACGGTCGCCGTGGGCTATTCGCAGTTCCCGAAGTTGTCGCGGAGCCTCGTTCCAGGCGATTCGCAAGCCTTTTCCGAAAATATCGGCCTCTTTGGAGTGAACGCTGACGCTTCCGTCGGAAAGAATCGTCAGCATCTCGTTGTCGAAATTCACCTCGTTACCGACCTGAATTATGAGCGCATCGTCCGGTCTTTGTTCCAGCGGCGGACGGTCCGGATCAACGTTCCGGCTTCGATCAATAGTGATGCGGATTTTATCCTTGTCCCGCAACATGCCACTGCGAACGTTCCACTCACCGGCGGCCTCACTGGTAACGATAATCCCGCGTTCAGCCTGGATGGTGATCAGTTCGCCGTTGCGCATGTACAACTCGACCTTCGGTTCCGTCAGATAAATTTTTTCGCCGACCATTTCAGCCAGGCCGGCTGTGTACTTCCCCTGGAGGCGGTGATGCTTATCATGGGTGTATCTTTCAAACCCTCGAATGGGGCCTACGTCACCAATTCCGGGGACCGGCGAGGTTCCTTCATCAGCAGGTCTGGTGGCAGGAGCGCGGCCACTCCATACCGACGAGAAGTCCTTGTCGCTGACAAGATAATACAAAAGAAAGGCCGATATTATGACCCCAAACGTTCCGAGCAGTATTTTTAATCTTCTCTTCATTTCCACGAATTTCCACAAATTACTACCACGAATTACACGAATTATTGTTCGCGCAATTCGTGTTAATAATATCGTTCCAGGATTTGGTCCCATTGACCGGTATGTTTCAGTATATATTCGACGGCCTGGCGGACAGCGCCCGCGCCGCCGGGGTTTTCGGTTACCAATGTCGCTGCCCGGCGGACTTCCTCGACGGCATTGGCCGGCGCAATCGGAAAGCCGCACCGCAACATCATAGGAAGGTCCGGCAGGTCGTCGCCCATCACGGCTGTCTGTTCATCCGTCAGTTTCAGCTCAGCAAGGACAGATTCGTAGGCGGGGAGTTTTTCCTTCGCGCCTTGTATGACGATCTTCACGCCGAGTTCGGATGCCCGATGCGTAACGACGGGGCTTTCCCTGCCGGTGATTATGGCAATCTGCTTTCCGACGCGCTGGAAGTATTTCATCCCCGCGCCGTCCATAGCGTTGAACTGCTTCGACTCGCGCCCGTCGGAATCGAAAATAATCCGCCCATCAGTCAACACGCCGTCAACGTCGAGAATCAGTAATTCAATATCTTTGGGTGATTTCATCGTTTCGTAATCAGTAATTCGTAATTCGTAATTGGTAAATCGTAAATCGTAAGTCGTAAATCGTAATTCGTAATCAGGTATCAGTTTTTTTACCAATTACTATTTACCAATTACCAATTACGAATTACTACTTCCCAACGTCTTTAGTCCTACCAGGTCTTGCACGTCGAGCAGTCCTATCGGTTTTCCGTCGTCATCGACTACCGGCAGTTCGTCGATGCGATATTCGTTCATAATAGCCATTGCTTCGCTTGCCAGTTCGCCGGCGGCAATGTGCTTCGGGCTGCGGTGCATCACCTCGCCGGCGGGTTTGTCGAGGAAGGCGTCTCCGTCGGCGAGTATTCTCCGCCTCAGATCGCCGTCGGTCAGTATTCCGGCGAGTTTCCCGGAACCATCCACCAGCAGCACAGCCCCGGCGCGGCGCTTTATCTTCTCGGCTTCAGACAGAACGTCGCGGACCGAACTGTTCTGGTCAGCCACCGGCAAGCGGTCGCCGCTGCGGAAGGTCATAGCCTCTTCGACCTTCATAAGACTCCTGCCCAAGGCCCCTACCGGATGGAAAGCAGCGAACTCCTCCGGCGAGAAATTTCTCATATCCATCACCGTCAGAGCAATCGCATCACCCAACGCCAACATGCAACTTGTCGATGCCGACGGCGCCAGACCAAGCGGGCAGGCCTCATCCACGTCCCCGTAGCAAAGGACAATGTCGGCGTACCGGGCCAGGGGCGAATCTTCCGTAGCGGTAATCGCCACGAGGTGCGCTCCCCTGGCTTTGAGATGATCGACCAGGCGGATAATCTCCTCGGTCGTTCCGCTGTGGGAGAGGATAATCACAACGTCGTCCCGCCTGACTCGGCCAAGGTCGCCGTGAAGGGCTTCGACAGGGTGAAGGAAAATGCTCGGCGTACCGGTGGAGGCAAGCGTAGCCGAGATCTTCTGCGCAACGATACCGGCCTTTCCGATACCGGTCAGGATAACCGTTCCGCCACAGCGATAAACCGCATCGGTCGCCGAGGCGAAACGCTCGTCTATACGCCCCGCCAGTGCGCTGACGCACTCGGCTTCAGCCGCTATCACTCTGCGGGCAAGTTCAAGATTAGGACTCGGTTCAGTCATTCAGTCCGCTATTATCACTTGCTGATTCAGCGCCGGTCAAGTAATAAGGGACACACGAAACTTACGAAACCGTGCGGAGAAGACGCAATGAGATCGCTTTCGGGCATACAACCTTCGGGAAAACTGCATCTGGGCAACTATTTCGGCGCTATCCGGCAGTACCTGAAATTCCAGAACGAGGGAAACGAGTGCTTCTACTTCATCGCCAACTACCATGCCCTGACAAGTATGCAAAACAAGGACGACCTGGAAGAAATCACGCTGCACGTAGCCACTGCCTACCTGGCATTGGGAATCGACCCGGAAAAGAGCGTCTTTTTCCTCCAGTCCGACGTACCGCAGGTAACGGAGTTCGCCTGGATACTCAACTGCATCTGCCCGGTCAGCATGATGGAAAAGGCCACCAGTTATAAAGACAAGATTTCCAGGGGCATTACCGCCAACATGGGCCTGTTCGATTACCCCGTCCTACAGGCTGCCGATATCCTTATCTACGACTCCAATATCGTACCCGTCGGCCAAGACCAGAAGCAGCACCTGGAGATGACGCGCGACCTGGCGATTAAGTTCAACCTCGCCTTCGGAGAAACGCTCGTCGTCCCCGAAGCGCACATAGTGCCGGAAGTGGCTGTCGTGCCGGGTATCGACGGACAGAAAATGTCAAAGAGTTACGACAACACCATCGAAATCTTCCAGACGCCCAAGGCTACGAAGAA
>DAOVLV010000386.1 GCA_030631085.1 Planctomycetales bacterium
AACAGTCAACATCATTGAGGCGTGCGCGGGGCTGACGGCGGCGTTGAATTCCTCGCTACCGGTCTCCAGTTTGTCAATCGCACGGACGATGCTGACGGTGGACCAGATCAAACTAGGCTCCTGGCGAAAGACCCAACGCGAAGGCAGTTGTTTGTCGGCGAGTTTGAGTGTTTGGCGTTTGGCCTGACCCCAGGCATCGGCCTGAAGATACCAGTAACGGTCAATCTCGCCCTCGGTCAGCGCCTGGCTGGGAATGCAGCCTGCGGCCGTCGCGATTAGAAGCACGAAGCAAATGTACTGCAAGTTACGCACAATGATTCTCCTGCTCCATGACCGGAGTGCGCTTAGGGATTATTCATTTATTCTGCGGCGTTTTTTCATCGGCCTTCTTTTTCAACTCTCGCTGCATTTCTGAACGCGGAGAGGATCCATTCTTAAAAAGCACGTTTTCGATTTGCGACCACGACGTAACCACCTGCACCTGGTCGGGTAAGGTTTCCAGAGATTTCGCCAGCATGCGGAGTTGTTCAGCCGTGGCGGCCTGCGGAACGCCAAGTATCAGGAAGGCTCGAATTCCGTTTTCGTGATAAGAGTTTGCATCCGACACCTTGTCGCCGATACCGATCTGTATGTTCTTGAATCGGCTGCACAGTTGTTGAATGGCCTTGGTTTTGAAAACGGCGCTTCCGCTGAAGAATCCGCCGACATCGGAAAGCAGGACCGGTCCGGTGGGATAGTTGTACTTGCTGACCCAGGCCTTGGATTTCGGACCGAAGTAGTCAGGCCGGTGGGTCAGGTAAATCACCGAGTGTTTCTCGGCCAGTCGCCGCATCACCCTGGGCGAGTCGGGCATCGGTTCCGGTTCGCCTATTAGCACGAGATGGAAACCCGAAGCCACCAGCGTCTTGTCCAAATCGACGATCATTGTCGGTTCGTCGCTCCTGCGGCAGGCCACTAATAATTCCCGTGGTGGAGGCGGGTCGTCTGGAAAACCGTTGGGCGACAACTCGGCAGTGAATCGATAGTCGCCGGGCTTCTCGGGCATGAAGGTAACTACGGCGACACCGTCGTTGTTGGTTTCGGCGGCTTTGTACAGCTGCCCATCCAGCAGGAATCGCACGACGCAGCCGCTCTTAGATTTGAGCAAGTCGCCCATTTGAAGTCTGACCCGCAATTCAACCCTCTCGCCGGGCAGTGCCAGCGAATCAAACGCGGTGAACAGATATTCACCTTCGCTTTCGAGTAGAATTGACTGCGATCCGCAGCCGCAAGCGGCAAGAAGAACCAGAAGTAAGAGTGTTACCGTCGGACGAGTCATGGAAAGGCCCCAACATTTTACGTCCATATATATGCAAAGCCTAGTTTGTCCGGGTCCGGGAGTCAACGGTAATTACTGATTTTCAGTGTTGCCCTGCGGGCTGGTTTAGGATAGTCTCTGGAATAAATCAGGTGCTGCGCATCTATTTGGTGAGGAGATGTTATGGCCAAACCACATCTATCTTCGCTTCTGCTTTTCGCGATGTCGTTCCTTGCAGTTGGTTGCGGCGGGCCTGTGCTTTCTATCAGGCACGTGCTGCCGCCCGACCTGCCTGCGCCGTATTACGCCCAAGCCATAACCGTCGGTCGGTTCACTACGGCATCAGGACCGGAGAACTCATATGCCGACAAGACCGCTGAGATACTCAAAGAGCAGCTTGTTCGCCGGATTCGAGAAGGCAAGTCAACCGACCTTGGAAATTCAGGGATCGGCCCTGTGATTGTTACCGGCGAGGTTCACGTCGAAACGAAGGACAGGAAGGGGAACAAGACGATTCGCCGGCGTGGTTCGGAGGCGTCGGTCCTGACGTCGAGCGAAGTGGAGACCTTGATTCGCACGGCTGTGGTCCGTGTGGATTTTATCATCACGCGGAAGTCGGATAATGTCCGACTTGGGGCGGCGGAAACGCGCCGGGCTTACAGTTCGTTGACGGATCCGCGCGTTCGCGGCGATCTGGGCCTGGGCCGACCTGATGACCCTGCCGCTGTGCCGAAGGCCGGGACCATCGTGAATGAACTGCTTGAAAAATGCGTGGATACTTTCTGTCGGATGATTACACCGCCCGTAGTCGTCGCAGAGGTTCAGCTTAGGGGGACGCTTCAGGCCGACGGTCAAAAGGCCCTGGCGGCAGCAGAAGCGAGGAACTGGAAGTACGCCCTTGCCCATGCCCGAGCGGCGGTACGAGCCGAACCGAATAATGTGAATCTGCTTTTCAATCTGGCCGCTATCGCCGAAGCGTGCGGTGAATTGAAAACCGCCCTGGATCGCTACGAGCAGGTCGTCAAACAGACAGGCGGACGCGACCGGCAGGCCGGTGAGGCGGTCGTGCGGCTGCGGCGCGTACTGGCGCGAAAAGGCAGGCCGTCCGGAAATTGATCTTACTTGTCCGCCAATCCGCTTACCGTGGCCAATAGCAGGCTGTGCATTCTTTGGAAGCGGGCGGTATTCGGATCGACTGTGCTCGGCGAGAAATCCTCATGATCGTCTTCGATAATCTCTTTTGCCTCTTCAATTCTCTTACTGTTCAGCGGATGTGTCCGAAACATCTCTGTCAGCGACCCGGGTTCGGACTCCGAGAGATTTAACAG
>DAOVLV010000049.1 GCA_030631085.1 Planctomycetales bacterium
GGTTCGTTTCGACGGGACTCTATAACCAAGGCGTCTTCGCATGACTCAGTGAGAGTGCCGGAGGAAACAAGCCGCTCCACGAGTTCCGACTTTTTGTTTGCCGGCAGTCCGGAAACTATTGTTATTATTCCATCAATGACCTGACTCATCGTTGTCGCTCTCCTGCAAATTCGGCTGCTCTTATCATAGACTTCCCGGCGCAGTGAAGCAAGTTTTACCACTGGTTTGATGGGGATTTGTCTTATTTTTACGCTGACATTGCCAGTGGTCTGACGGCGGGTCGGCGTGATGGGCAGATGGCGTTTTGCCTTGCGCTCATAATGGCGGTGTGCAACTCGCTTGAGTGCAGCAGCGGTTTGAAGAGGACTTCGTCGCCGCCGCGCTGCCAGGCTCGCCATGCCTTCTCGAAGTCGGTCATTGCGGAGACCAGAAGGATGGCAGGGCGCGGTGTAAGGCGCGCCAAATCGTTAAGCAAATTGCCGTCGCAGCAGGATTCGTACTCCGTGGAGACCATGATAACGTCGGGATGCCATTTCAGCGACCGTCGAAGTGCCCGGTCGGTGTCGGCTTCGTGAACGACGTAATGCCCGCGCGGCTCGAGAAGGTCTCTTGTCTGGCGGAGGAACGCCCAATCGGAATCTACGACTAATATTTTCATGGACACGGTGATATTCCTTGCAGATTTTCAGGACGTTTTTGCCTTTTACCGCCAGGCCTCCATCGGCCTGTGTGCAATGACGCCCACAAAACCAATCGGCATGGGATCGGGTCGTCTTGAGTAAGAGCGACGGATAAATTTTGTTTTTCTCCGCTACGGACGATGGACGGGAGGATTCAATAGATATAAAGTTATGTCCTGTCGATATATGAAAATGTGAAGGTGGTGGGTATGGTGAAGATTTTCAGGCATATTTGTTGGGTGGTCGTCGGCGTCGTGGCTGTTGGCGCGATGACCTGCGCTGTGCGTCCTGAGTTGCCGCCGCTGACACCGGACCAGCAAGCCGAACTGAAAACCCTCAAGACTCAACTTTCCGACCCGGAGCGAACCGCCAAAACAAAAGCAGAGGCGGCGATTCTGCTCTTGAGGCAACCTTACCCACAGGCCTCTGTCGCGCTGCGCGATTTCCTGGCGGATGCGTCTAACCGTCCGGCCCAGGTCGCTGTCGCCGGCGCTATTGTTCGATCCGGACATACCGACAAACAATTTGTCAAACCGCTCGTGGCGATGCTTCTTTCCGACGAACCGGCGATTCGCACCCCGGCGGCAGAAGCGCTGGCGACCTGCAAAGACTGCGGCGGGCTTGACGAACTTATTCGTATCGTTTCGACCCGACGAACTGATCGGGATGTGCGGCTGGTGATAATTTCGGCGATGCAGCGCGTTCTGGATAAAAAGGCCATTGATGTTTTGGTGTCCTTCCTGGATGAAAAGGACGAGACAATCCGCAACGCTTCCTGCGATGCTCTGGTCAATTTGACGAGTATTCGGACATTTGGTCGGAATCCGAAGCAGTGGAAAAGATGGTGGTCGAAGAATCGGTCTCGGCGTCGTTCGGAGTGGTTGGCCGACCTTGCCGAGAACCTTTCCGGAGAGAAACTGGACCTTAAGTATCAAAACGCCGAACTTCGTCGTCGTCTTGCGGCGGCAATGAATGATTTGTACGCATCCACTCCGCCGGGCGGGCAGGACGCACTGTTGAGAGAGATGCTGTCGGACCCGTTGGCGGAAGTCCGCCTGGTGGGTGTCAGAATTATCCAGCAGCGCCTGTCGGCCGGTCTGGAACCCGAAACCGCTTTGAAGGCGCAAGTCCTTACGAAGGTAACGGATACGGACCCCGCCGTCAGGGCTGTTGCGGTTGTCCTGCTCGCGAACATTGCCGAGAAGCATGCATCGAAAATTCTCACAGGTCGATTGAAAGTCGAACAATCCGACGAAGTTCGCCGGGCGATTTATCAGGGGCTTGGATTGCTGGGAGATGCTTCGGCGTGGGGGTGGATTCTGAAGGGTGTTTCCGAATCCGACCGGAAAGTCGCCTCGGCGGCAGCCGGTGCGATGGCGAGAATAGTCGAGAAAAACGGTCTTTCCGATAAACGACGGGCCGAAGCGTCGTCGGCATTGACGAAGCGTTATAAAACCGAGGCAGGTAACGGTTCCGCCGGTCTGCGCGAAGCGTTACTCGAGGCAATGGGCGTACTGAATGACGAGCGTCTTGCCGGGCTGATGACGTCGGCGCTGAAGGACCCTGCCGCTACGGTGCGACTCAGCGGAATCAAGGCTCTTGGGCGGATCAGGTTTGCCGATGGCGTTTCGTCGATAGCGCCGCTGGTGCGGGATAACGACCGGGGCGTGCGTCTTGCCGCCATAGCGGCGGTCGGTTTGCTTGGTGGTGTTGAGCATATCGATACGATCCTCGCTCGCACCGATGCGAAGGTCGAATCGGATGCAGCCGTTCGCAAACAGGCGTGGTCGGTCGTTATGGACCTGTTGAAGAAGGCCGATACGTCGAAGTTGCAGGCATTGACGAAGAAACTCACCAAGCGCGACGACGCGGATGAATATCTTATCGACGTGCTGGGGCTCTGGTCCGAAAGGATCCCCGCCGGGCAGGCGGATAAATGGATTCCCATTCGTCTTCGTCTGGGTCGTTTGCTGTTGAAGGCGGGACGATCGGCTGAAAGCGCCGTTGAACTGTCGGCTGTTCACGCGGCAATGATCAAGACCAAAGACCCGCGAGCGCCGAAGATATGGATCGAATGGATAAAAATCCTGCTGGCGTCAGGAGACGCATCAGCCTTGGTGGAGATAGGTGATGCCGGCAAAGACGCCGGTCAATTCAACGCGGCGGTTGCTGCGATTCAGGAACGTCTCAATGCTTTGTCGGCGGAGAAAGATTGGAATGCGGTCGTACGCCTCTCCAAAGCGGCACTGCAGCGGTTACCCAAGCACCTGAGTGAACCGCAGGTCAAGGCACTGACCGAAATCCTCCGCAAAGCGAAAATCCAACGGCAACTTGCCGACAAGCAACGGGTTGCGACGCTCCTCGTCAGGCTGACCGGAACGGACGATACCGCACGCCATGCCGCCGCCGGGGAACTGGCGACGATGAAGGGAAGGGCGGTCAAGCCGCTTATCGAGCAACTGCGAAAAATAATCTCTTCGGAAAAACCCGACCCCGCAAGCGAAAAGGCAGTCCTTGACGTCCTCCTGACGTTAGCGCCGAAATTGAAAGGTTACGACCCAAAGGCCAGCGCCACCGAACGACTAAAAACGCTGGATGGGTGGATTAAGGGACTCTAAAACAGCGAACCACAAAGGACACAAAGAGCACAAAGAACAAAAAACAAATTTTTCTTTGTGTTCTTTGTGTCCTTTGTGGTTCACTTTTTCGTAGAAAGGCTTATTGAATGTCCAGGGTTTGCATTGGTATAGATTTAGGCGGGACGTTTATCAAGTTCGCGCTGTTGGATGAAAGCATGTCGTTGGCCGGTGCGCTTCAGTTGCCCACGCCCGCTTCAGCGGGGCCTGACGGTGTAATCGAAACGATGATTTCCGGCGCGACTGAACTGCTTGATCGTGAAGGTATATCGGCTGGTGATGTAGTAGGTGTCGGTATCGGCTCGCCGGGTCCTCTGGACCTGGACGCCGGTGTAGTCATAGGAACGCCGAACATGTCCGATTTCGTCAATGTCCCGCTCCGCGACCGCGTCGGCGACGGGCTTGGTATTCAGACCGTTCTGGAAAACGACGCCAATGCCGCTGCCTTGGGCGAATACCTCTGCGGGTCGGGTAAAGGCACGGACATGATGGTCATGCTGACATTGGGAACGGGTGTCGGAGGGGGGATAGTCATCGCAGGCAACCTTGCTCGCGGCGCGCACGGAATCGGTGCGGAACCCGGACACCTGATTGTTGAGCCGGACGGTGAACAGTGTCCTTGCGGACAGCGGGGATGCCTGGAGCGGTACGCATCGGCGTCGGCTGTGGCGAGATACGCCCGGAAACTCATCGAACAGGAAAATCGCAAGAGCATCCTGACCGAAGTGCTTACCCGAAAAGGCGACCTTGACGCCGCCGACGTTAATGAAGCCCGACGCGCCGGAGACGACCTGGCAGCGGAGGCATGGGACCGCGCAATTAGTTACCTTGCCGTCGGATGCGTAAGTATTACACGCCTGCTGGACCCGGACCTTATCGTTCTGGGCGGGGGTATGGCAAAGGCAGGCGACGACCTGACCGAACCGCTGCGACGACATTTCACCCGGCTTCACTGGACAATCGATACGCAGAAGACAGTCCTGGCTTTGGCGTCGCTCGGTAATGACGCAGGTGTAATCGGAGCCGCCGGTAATGCATGGAAACAGTTCGGATAATTGATTTCATGTAGCCTTTGGGGAGAAAAGATGTTATATTCAACGAACGTGTATATTAATACTGCTACGAAACTTCGGTCGTTGCAGATAAACCGTTTCGCGTATGAGTAATCAGTAATTGGTAATCAGTAACTGGGCATCGGGCGTTTTTTACCGATTACCGATTACGAAATTGTTAAATTATCCTTTATGAGGGTCTTGAAATGGTGCTTCATATTATTCGAGTGATCTTTGTTCTTGTCGTTCTTGGTATTGCCATCAGTTCGGCATTGACTTCCGAAGTGCGGGGCACACCGGATGCCGGTGAAAAAGTAATGGTTACGAGGATGGCAATGGTAATGATCATCCCCGTAATCCTTGCCGTTGTGCTGATACTTGTGGATATGGGTTTTCACCACAAGAGCCTCAGCAGTATCAGTGGGCTGTTCTTCGGCGTCGTAGCCGGCGTGTTCTTTGCGTATATTCTGGGGATGATAGTCGATCTTGCAGCGTTGGTTTTCGTAGCCAATTATGAGGATGTCGGACTGGTGATTATGGCCAAACTGTTCGTGGGAGCCTGTGCAATCTATTTGTGCGTGTCCTTTGTGATGCAGACGAAGGACGATTTCAGGTTCATCATTCCATACGTGGAATTTTCACGCCAGAGCAAGGGTTCGCATCCGCTGCTTCTGGACACGTCAGCCATTATCGACGGCCGGATAGCCGACATCGCCGAAACGCGAATACTGGAGGGGATTCTGGTCGTTCCGCGTTTCGTCGTCGAAGAGACCCAGAATATCGCCGACTCGTCGGATAAACTCAGGCGAAGCCGGGGACGCAGAGGTCTGGATATGCTCAATAAACTCCAGAGCAACGACAAAATCGAAGTCCAACTGCACGATGCGCGTGTCCCCGCCGTCGAGGATGCCTCCGAAGTCGATCATAAACTGGTCGCCCTGGCTGAACATATGGACGGAAAAATCGTTACGAACGATTACAACCTCAACAAGGTCGCCCAACTTCGAGGCGTGGATGTGATTAATATCAACGACCTTGCCAACGCGCTCAAACCCGTCGTACTTCCGGGCGAAGCCATTACCGTCAAGATCATCAAGCCCGGTGAAGAATCAGGCCAGGGGATAGGATACCTCGACGACGGAACCATGGTCGTCGTTGAGCAGGGGCGAAATCATATCGGCGAGGACCTCGCAGTCGTGGTTACTTCAACACTCCAGACGTCGGCAGGAAGAATGATATTCGGAAAGGCCGGCGGACAGAATAACGCAAACTCCGCAAAATAGTGCGGAAAGGTATTGGGCATTCGGCATTTGGCATTGGGCATTGGTGGTACTGGGTTTGTGAGGGTTGTTTCGGTTTAATTCCACGATTTAACGAAATCGCAGAATTAGAAAGGCAAGACGTACAACATACCCTCGACCACCAATGCCAAATGCCCAATGCCTAATGCCACGGTATTCCGGTATTCCGGTATTCCGGTCCCACGGTCTCACGGTCCTTTTCCCGACGCTACCGCCGAGGCAATCGCGTGCGTGGTGATGTGGCTTATCGAGATGATTATCTCGGTGAGTTCCTGCTCGTCCGCGATTTCCCGCCCTTTTCCTGTGAGGTTAATCCTGGGCCTGCCCGACGGTTCGTTGACCACTTCAATATCGAGCCAGTTAACACCTTTCCGCAAACCCGTCCCCAGTACCTTCATCACAGCCTCTTTGGCTGCGAAGCGTCCGGCGAGGTGTTCGGTCCGCCGCTTTCGACCCCGGCAGTATTCCAGTTCCACCGGCGTGAATACGCGATTGAGAAACCTTTCGCCATAGCGGTCGATCATCTCGCCGAGACGCTTGCAATCGACCATATCAATACCGTGGGCTGCTATTGTCATGACACAGATAGTAATCTCCACCCAAAGCAGTATCAAGTTTTCAGCCCCTGGCGTCCGATAGTTTCATATGGTCGGGTGAGGTTCTGTACCAGCAATTCGTTTAGCCGTCGTCGGCACGACGACGCAAAATCGATGAAAGGACAGAATTTGTGAGTGTATTATCGACTCATCGCAAGAGCAGCCGTCATGGATCGCCGGTCAAACTTGCCGAAGAGGTCCGGTCCCTTCGGGAACAGTTGGCCCGTACCCAGCGTCGGGCGACAGTTGGAACCATGGCCGCTATGGTAGCCCACGAATTCAACAACATCCTTACGCCCATGTCGAATTACGCTCGCCTTGCCGCCGACGGCGACGAGGAAATGCGGGACAAGGCAATTCGCCACGCACTGGAAGGGTCAACCAGGGCTGCGGAAATATGCAGGGCGCTGCTTGACATCACCAAAAACGAATGCCAGACGCCGCAAAAGGTCTCGCTGTCCGGCCTGCTGGACGAAACGATTTCGGCGATGGGGCGGGATTTCAGTAAGGACGGAATCCGCCTGGTCAGGAAGATACCCGCACGTCTGAAGGTTACAACCAAGCCGTCGGAACTGAAACAAGTCCTGCTGAACCTTCTCCTGAACGCTCGCGTAGCCGTGATGGAAAAGGGCGGCGATAAAAGCATATCAGTCTCGGCTGAACGGTCCGACGACGCGATTATTTTGCGAGTGGCCGACACCGGCGTGGGAATCGCGCCGGAAATCAAAAAACGCATCTTCGAACCGTTCTTCACCACGCACGACGAAAATGGTTCAGGTTTGGGCCTGGCTGTCTGCAAGCAGATTATCAAGTCAATGAAAGGCCGGCTGACCGTCCGAAGCCAGGTCGGAAAGGGAACCGTATTCACCGTCTCCCTTCCGGTCAAAACCGCCACACGCCGAACAACCCGCAAGTCCCTCGCCCGAAGCGCGTAAAAGCAGTAAGTGTAGGCCCACCTTTTCCGCTGATGGAGATTGCCAGTACGCCCATTGCCGTTGAGTAGCAGGTTCCCGCGCGGGATTCGTTTGACGAACCCTGTGGCCAGGAACCGTCCTTACGTTGATGCTTGAGCATCATCGCGTACATCTGCGGCGCGTACTGCCGTCAATGCGATCCTAATGTCCATTGGTCGTCATCATTCATGCCGTTTCTGTGTTGCCTTGATCGCCTTGCTCAACCGTTTCAACTGCGCAATGGTCGGCAGGTGCACCTGGCCGTTCACGGCGTTTTTCACCTCCGGAAACCATTGCATGGTTCTGCCCTGGCCGACGCTGATGGGGATATTCAGTGTTACCGCGCCGCCGACGCCCTTGACTCGCTTGACCCAGTCGAAAAGGATCTTGTCCTCGTAAGAGTGCGGCTTGCCCCCGGTGAACGTTCCGTCCAGCGGCATCAGCGCGTGCCACTGCACGCCCTCAACAAAGCGCGATTTGGGCATGCATGGCGGAGGTAGTTTGAAAATTTCGCCGGCGGTGTAGTCTTCCAGACTGGTGATCGGCTTCTGCCGGCCCTTTATGAATTCCGCTGCGTTGAAAGCCACGATGGCCTCCGGATTCCCGGCTCTGGACGCCGCCAGCCAGACCGGCCAATCATACTTGGTCATGAACGGCAGTTTCATGTAGCAACCGTCGTACCACCAACCGTCCAGGTTCTTGCCGAACTTGAGCGCGTACGCCCGGATGAACGCCGGATAACGCTTCTCGAATTCGCTCTGGTCGGCGTTGTTCCAGGCGAAAGCCTTATGGACATCTGCGCACTGGCCGCTCACCTCCGCCGGTAGATAAGCAATGAAACGCTTGCCGAGAGCCTTCACCCGCTTGGATATCTCCAACGCCAAGTCCCGCCTGGACGTATGGCCCGGCAAGGCCTTATCCAGCCAAGCGTTCGGGCTGCAGTAATATCCGCTGTTCTGCCCCAGCGTGAAAATAAGCCAGTCCGCGCCGCTTTCCTCGAACTGCTTTATGAACAGGTCCAGATCGAAGCCATCGACGATCCGGTTTAACGATGCCGTCTTTTCGTCCGCCGTCTTGCCTTGCGGATAGACCAGATAATGAACCATCACACCGAAGCTCCCTTTGTGCATCCAGTTGGTGCGGTGAACGCATTCCTTTTGCACGGCTGTTCCTCCTGACCGGTACTCGTCCGGTTGCTGGCCGATTTTATCGAGTGGGAGCGGTTTGACGCCGGCCTTGATCGCCGGACCGCCCGGACGCAGGCGGAAGTCGCCCTTGGCCGGATCGACCAGTCCGACGTCGCCGGACGTCAGGTTCCCCTTCTGCACGGTGATCGCGTCGGTCGTGCCATGGTGGTGGTCGATCCATTTCCCGCCCACGCACACGTTGCGAATGAAGCGGTTACCCTTGGGCAGCATCGGGTTGTCGTCGAGTATGTTCACCAGTTCGGGGTATTGCTTGCTGTATGGCGGGCGGGCGTGGGCGACGGCCTTGAGGCGGCTTAAGACTATCTTCTTCATATGATCCCCACGGGCGTCCATGTAGATGATGGTCCGGCACTTGGCGAATATGTTGTTTTTCAGCACATTGTTGCGACCGCCGCCGATCATGACTCCGATGTACGCATCGACGATGAGGTTGCCCTCGACCAGCGTGCCGCAGATACAGTCGTCGAGGTAGATCGCCATGGTCCCATGGAATCCGCCCGGCCCGACATCGGTGTACCGACCCACCTGGTGGATGTAATTGTACCGCAGAATGTTGCCTCGCATGGACCAGTCCCTGCCGATGTAAAACGCCCCGGCGTCGGCGGTTTCCTGGCAGACATCATGAACGTCGTTATATTCGACGACGTGATCGTTGCCCCAGA
>DAOVLV010000387.1 GCA_030631085.1 Planctomycetales bacterium
AATTCACCAGTGCCTGCTTCAGGAGGGTTACATGGTCGGACCCAGCCAGACGTTCCAGTTCCTTGATCCGATCCTGGGAAATGCTCACACCCGGACTCCCTGCAATGGCCGTTACCTCCATGCTGCTGCGGAAAGCCTCAGGCTGGGTGCATTGGATGCAGAACATCGTCGCCAGCAGGATGCCGACAACCAGACGAATACGGTTATTTGTAGGGCGAATAATTCGCTTTAGCGGCATTATTTTGAGCCTCTCAAGGCCTGTAAAACCAACCCGACCGACACTCCTCACATCACCAGGTCGGCATTACACTATAATCGGCAGAAACCGGCAATCGACTTTAGTTTTCCGCGCATAACAAAAGGCGTACAATTTGGAGGGGATTATAGGGACGCCCGCATAGATTGCAAATTAAAAATTCCAAAAAAATACCCCCCTCCCGATTGCGAATTTTTCGGTATTCCGGTTGTCTTATCTGTTTTTACGGTAATCCGGTAATCCGGTATTCCGGTATTCCGGTCTTTTCACTGCGTCAGCGACATTAGTCGGTTGATTCGCTCTTTAATGGGCGGGTGGGTGCTGAAGATGGATTCCGCTCTTTTTTCAAACCTCTTGATTGGGTGGACGATGTAGAGGCTGGCTGTGGCGCGGTTGGCGACTTCGAGGACCTCCGGGTCGTCGGATATCCTCGCCAACGCCCTGGCCAGACCTTCGGGGTTGCGCGTCAGTTCGATTGCTGATGCGTCAGCGAGGTACTCCCGCTGGCGGCTCATGGACATCTGGATCACGCGGGCGAGGATAGGGGCGATAATCGCCAGGACAATCGCGACGATCAGTATAATCAGTTGGCCCAGACCGCCGCCTTCTTTGCTGCTGCGGCGCCGCCCGCCGCCGAACCATAAACTCCGCAGAAACACATCGCACAGCATCACCAGCACGCCGACCATCACAGCCATCAGCATCGCAAAGAGAATGTCGTAATTGCGGACGTGGCTCAATTCGTGGGCCATGACGCCCTGGAGTTCGTCGCGTTTGAGTTTCTGGCGCAGGCCTGTGGTAATAGCGACAATGGCGTTTTTCGGGTTGCGGCCCGTGGCGAAGGCATTGGGGGCTGTGTCGTTGATGAGGTAAATCTTCGGCATGGGCAGGCCTGCGGCGATGCAAAGTTCATCAACCACGTTGAATAACTGCGGGTCGTCCACCTTTTGGATGGGCTTGGCCTTGGATATCGCAAGCACTGCCGAGGCTCCGCCGAAATAACTGAACATAATCAATATAAACGCCACAATCGCAGCCACGGCTGCTATGATAATCGAAAAGGTCCAATCTCCCCCGCCCCAGACCGAACCAATCAGCAGGCCAATCCCAACGAACAACACAACAAACACGCCAATCAGCAGCCAGCTGTTGCGCTTGTTGCGGGAAATCAATGTATGAAAAGTCTCAATTGCCATTGGTTCGCTCAAAAATCAGCAGGGAATTAACAGATGAATATTGAATATTGAACAGAGAATTTCGAATATCGAAGTAAAAGAAAAAGAATGGTAACAGGTCGGCATTTTATCGACCGTTTTCGTCATTCCTTATTCCTGTTCTTTTTCTTCTTCCTTTTTTTCTTCTTCATTTAAACTTCGAAATTCAAAATTCTCCATTCAATATTCAATATTCGATTTTAAATATATCAAGCCTTTCACCCGACAACCACTTTTCCTCGTCCTCGGCCCAATTCGACCAGGCAGGGGGCGGTGAACTTCCGGCCCTTCCAGATCAAGCCGTCGAGCCGTTCGGGATTGAGAACGATTACGTCTGTACCTCGCGGCGTCTTCACCTCGAAGGCTTCAGCCCGGAACAATTCGGCGCCCTTCGCCGCAACCGGTCGGATCGTTACCTTCGGCATCGCACCCTTGAACGGATACAGAAGCGTGGCGAACCCGACTACGCCGGTGTACTCGACAACCGGCATCCACCGTCTCGCCCGCAAATGGTAGCGATCCGAATAAGTGCTCTTGACGGTTACCTCGTCTCCGGCGAAGTCCACACCCGTCTCGAGTCGGCGGAGATTTTCCGTCCGCGCGTACGCCAGAACCATCGCTGGCCTGCCCTTCGTGCGAACCAGGCCGGGGCCGGCGACCGTGAACGGAAACGGCGAATGCCAGTTCTGCGTCAAGGCGAATCCCGCCGGCTCCGGACTGGCCAGCCGACGCACCGAATCAAAAACAAGCGCATAACCCGGGTCCTTGACGAACACCACCGTCCGCCGCACAACCGCGTTGGCGCTCTCGCTGCCAAGCCGGTAATACTTGTAGGCAGTGTGGCAGGCGGAGAAGTAATCAATCTCCGGGCCGGAATGCCAAAAGACGTCCCTGCCCCGAACGTCGTCGGCGCAAACGCCGTCGAAATGCTGCCCGTCAATCGTAACGACGTTGTGATACTCCGGCGTCCGAATGAGCGTATCCAACGGATTGTCATAGGAATCGAACCGTCCCGCCTCCTCCAGCAGGGGCTTGCCCAGCGCCCAGAAATTCAGGTTGAGCACGTCCATGTGCGAGTGCCACCCGGCGAATTTACCGAAGGTGGTGTTCAGATAAGCCGAAGCCGACTCGCCGCCGTTGCGCAT
>DAOVLV010000089.1 GCA_030631085.1 Planctomycetales bacterium
CCGGCGACATCACTTTTAGCCGATCCCTTTCCTGTTGACTCATTTCGATCCGATCCTTGTTCATCCGCTCTCCTTCTTATTGTCAGGAAAGCGGACATTTCTACTTTGTTAGGACCGGACATTTCTACTTTGGTATGACAATGAGAATTATCGCGGTTGTCAAATACGCTAAATGCGTGTAGAATGTGGAATTATATCTAGTGATGCCGTGTCGGATTTTCAAGCGAACGCAGCACAATGAGCCACGGGGTCAGAGAACCGGGTTTCGAAACAGACCGGGCAGGAAAAATAGACAAGGTTTCCTATGACTGCACCAGAACTTATTGCAAAGCCAACACGGCATTCATGGGTAACGGTTGGGACGTGGGTCCTGCTCGCAGCAGGGCTTACGGTTACGTTCGGCCATAACTTCGCAGAGATGTGGCTTCGCTGGTTCCCTGCGTGGCATAGCACCGACCTGAGCCTTTACGACCGGTTCGTTGAGGGAGAGAGTTACTACACCCATGGCCCACTGATGCCGCTGGTAAGTTTGCTGATTGTTCTGCTGCTGATTCGGCATGCAAGCATCCCTGTTCGTCCCCGGTGCCGGAGCGGTTTGGTTGTGTTGGTATTTTCTCTGCTGTTGCACCTGGTGGCGTGTCGGGCACGTGTGAATTTCGCCAGCGGTTTTGCGTTCATCGGTGTGCTGGCGGGGTTGGTTCTGCTGCTGTGGGGCGGACGGGCGCTCAGGAGGTTGTGGTTCCCGATTGCGCTGCTGATATTCATGGTCCCGCTTCCGGACGTGACTATCACCAGTCTTAATTTCACGCTGAGGAACTACGCCGCAGCCGGGGGCGTTGCAGCAGCCAATGCCATTGGAGTGATCGCGGAGCGCATGGGGGATATGGGAAACCAGGTGATTCTTGAGGGCGAAAAGACCCTCGTTATCGCCAATGTCTGTAACGGTCTGCGAACACTGATAAGCCTGCTGGCTTTCGGCGCCATCTACGCGTATGTCTGCCGACTTCGCGGGGGATGGCGGGTGGCTCTGTTTATGCTGACGATTCCGGTGGCTGTGGTGGCAAATTCGCTTCGAATAGTGAGCCTGATCCTTATAGCGGACATCTGGGACGTGGAGACGGCGACCGGGTTTTTTCACGACTTTTCAGGGGTGCTGATCTTTGTTCTGGCGTTCCTTATGATGTTCGGCCTGGAGCGTTTAATCCTGTGGGCTCGCAAGGCGGTCGGTCGTCCCGCCGAGGTTCTCCCGCTTTTTCATGACGCACGTCGTACTGCCGACGACGAGGGTCAGTGGTCGCGGCTGGTTGAGGCCGTTGGCGGAAAGTGGGGGCGAACGGCGGTGATCCTGATGCTGCTTTCGGCGGCGGGTGCATGGTGGCTGAACCGGTCGCTTCCTCCCGTCTGGAACAAGCAGGTGGCCCAAAAGGCCTTACCGGCGGTGCTGAACGTCGCCGGCAAGGACCTGAAAAGTTACGAACTCGAACTCGACGATCGTACCCTGACGATACTGGAGACACACGATTATCTGTACAGGCGGTACGATCCTGTCAGTATGAACTGGATAGACATCTGTGTGATTTTCAGCCAGGACAATCGAAAGGGCACTCACCCTCCGGATTTATGCCTCGAAGGCGGCGGTAGAGATATCGTGGCCAAGGGGGGCGTCGTTGTGAGCAATGTGGAAGGGCGAGGTGGCGTCTCTTGTCGGGAACTGGTTGTACAGTCCGGGCGCGAGCGGAAATATTTCCTCTATACTTATAAGTGTGGCAGCAGATACACCAGCAGTTTCTGGACCCAGCAGTTTGTAATTTTCGTCAACGGGTTCCTGGATCGAAACGCCAGCGGCGCGCTGATTCAGATTTCCACACCTGTAACAGGAGACTTATCCGACGCCAGAGGAAGGTGCGTGCAGTTGATTCGCGCCGCTGTTCCACACCTGGACAGGGGACTTCCGTAGAATCGGGAAGATACAATATGTTACTGCTAAACAAAATAGCCTCCTAAGGAGAAAGCAGAAATGAAGCGACGCATTATCATAATCCTGATCATTGTGGGCATTCTTGGCGGGTTGACCGCCGGTACGTGGTTGTATTTGCGTCGAAGCAGCGGCCTGAAATTGCTTGCGCGGGCGGAGTTGGCAATTCAGGCCGATAAGCTCGATAAGGCTGTGGACCTGGCAGAGAAATATATCACGAAGTATCCGGAGGACTGGCGGGGCTATCACACCAAAGCGCGGGCCTTCATTCGTCTTGGACGATACGACGATGCGCGAACGGTTCTGGCCGAAGCCGGCAGACTGAAACCTGCGGAAGTTTCGGTATCTATCACGCTGGCAGATAGTTATAGCCTGCCGGCGAATAAATTAATAGTCGGTCAGAAGGCTCGTAGCGATGTCGCTGTGCTCAATGAGGTCATAAAGCAATTTAATCAGGCCAATGAAATTCTCCTGAAGGTCAAGACAACCGTCCCGAAACACGTCATAAAAGTGCAACAGTTCCTTGGGCTGAACTATTATAAAATCAGTATTGCTAATCGTACGATAGGTGATATTCGGAAACGGGAATCCAAGACCGCCGAAGCATCGCGCGACGACAAACTGGCTGCCGCCAGGCTGAAAGAGAGCGAAGCAGCGTTTGAAGAGTCCGGTAAGGCGGACGTCAAAGCCATTGAGGCTCTTCTTAAAGTCATCGCTAAAGACGCTTCCCGCCCCGCTGCCGCAAGAGCGTTAGTGGACTTATGTATTCAGCATGGAGACGAAAAATCGTTGAGCATCGCCCGCACGGCGATCATGGCGCTGAAGTCCCCTCCCCCCATTCCGGCAATGAGGCTTGCTCTGCATGACCTCTCCGACAAAACGGAAACTGCCTCCGGGCGAGAGCGGTTAGACAAACTCTGTAAGCGTCTGGACGCCATTTTGAAAGAACATCCCGATGAACTGGAGGTCAAGGTAACCCGAGCAGATGCGGCGTTGAGACTTGGGGATATTGAAACGGCTAAACGCATTAGCAACGAAATTCTCAAGAAAAACCCACGCCACGGTCAGTCCCGTCTTATCAAGGCAAGGTTACTTAATAAGCATGGAGACGCTGTCGGGGCTGAACGTATTCTGTTCAGATTGAAAGCTGACTATCCTCGATGGACCATCGCCCATTTCGCTTACGCACAAGCGGCTTCGGCGATCGGCAAGAAAGAACTGGCTCGCGAGGCCATGCGAACGGTTACGAAACTTAATCCCGAACACGCTCTCGCCCGCAGGTATCTGGCCAACTCCCTGATGGAAGACGGATTCCACGAGCAGGCATTAATCGAGGCACAAGATTACTACCGGTCGCATCCCGACGACCCGGTTGCTGTCAGGCTGCTTGTTGAATCGGCCAAACGTACCGATCAGCCCGAACTGGCCAGAAAGACGCTGGGGAAAGTCTTTACCGACGACCTGTCGGAGCCTGTGATGTTGCTGGCGATCGCTGATGGGTACAAACTTCTTGCCGACCGCGACAAGGCGCAGCAGGCTTTGCACAAAGCGGCTGAGTGCAAAGCCGACACTGCTGAAGGGCTTTTCGCCATTGCTCGTGCGATGGTGCAGGTTGAACGATCGCCCGAGGCCGAAAAAATTCTGCTCGACGAACTTGCCCGTGACTCCGAGCAGCCTCGCGTATGTTTCGAACTTGGTAAATTCTACCTTGCCACGGGACGGGGCATGCAGGCGATAAAGCAGTTCCGCGCTGCGCTGCGGATTGATTCGAGAAATACCGTTTACCGCCTGGCGTTGGCGCGTGCGGTGTTCGGCATCGGCGATCTGGAACAGTGTATGAACGTCCTGGAGGAGGTTGACAAGAGCAACGTAGAGGCCAACCTTTTTCGTCTTCAGGTGGAACTGCTTCTGGGCAGGCCCGTCCCCGCAGAGCAGATGCTTCAGCAGGTTCAGGGCACCAAGCGGGCAGGTTTGCCTCTGGCAATGATTTACCTCAACAACGGTCGGATGGAACAGTGCGTGGAAGTCTGCCTCGCCGGATTGAAAAAGACGCCCCACGACCACGGCATGCGGATTGTGTTAGGGCAGGCCTATCTGGCCCAGGGGCGGGAAAATAAATGCCTTAAGGAATGGTCGGCGGTATTGGAAGCGACACCCAAGCAACTGCCGGCATACTGGCGAATCATCGGAGTCCTGGCCCAAAAACTCGACCCGAAACAGGTGAAAAAAACTCTGGCTTTAATCCCCAACGCAAGGGAAGACATGATTGATCTGTCAATTGGCCGGTTGTTTGTCCGCCTGCGTAATTTCGATGCCGCCATCGGGACTTGCACCCGGCTGATAAACAGGGCAAAGAATTCAGAATTTATTCGCAACCGTGCCCGCCTGCTACGAGCAACGGCGCTGGCGGCTTCCGGGAAACACGAGCGAGCGGTCGCCGAACTGGACGAGTTGAG
This sequence comes from Planctomycetales bacterium, assembly GCA_030631085.1. Classification (GTDB taxonomy): domain Bacteria; phylum Planctomycetota; class Phycisphaerae; order SM23-33; family SM23-33; genus JAUWNJ01. Next base: position 4,432 of record DAOVLV010000089.1, read on the forward strand.
CAAAAACGAGGCATGGTACGGCTTTGCAACGAGAGCCAAGGTTGGTGTTCTGGTCAAGGCGGGACAGATAGACCAGGCAAGTGATGCATTGACCGAACTGTCTAAGATCGCCATCAAGAAAAAAGATCCCGCCGCCCTTCGACGGATTACTTTGCTTTATGCGAGATTGAATAAAATCGAAGAAGCACTGGCTGTCTGTAACCAATTGGAAATCCTGTTTCCGGTTGACGCCAGGGCGTATCTACTGCGGGCAAGGGTGTTGTCGATGGGTGGTAGAAGCAGCGAGACGTTTCCGTTGCTGGAGAAGGCAATCAGTCTCCAGCCCGAGAACCTTATAACATATCGGACACTGGCTTTGGCTCTGGAGGCCAACCAGCAGCTTCGCCAGGCCCTTGACACGCTGAAACGGATGGAGATGGAGAAGCATGGCAAGTCCGGTTTAGGCGCGGCGTTGTACGAGCAGGGATACTTTTTTGCACGGTGGGGGCTTTATGCCCAGTCCATTGAATGTTTCCGGAAACTCGCAGCACAGGGACACACCGGTATTCCGAAACTACAACTTGCCCTGGGACGGGCCTTTGTTGGATTGGGTCAGAAAGACAGCGCCAAAGAGCAACTAAAAAGCGTTTCTGTCTATTCCCCACAATACGTTACAGCCCAGCAGTTACTGGCGGAAATTGCGGAAACAGACGAGGAAAAACTCAATATCCTCAGCCGGGCCGAAAAGGCCAAACCCGAACACACTGGCGTGCTTATACAGAAGATGAAAGTGCTGCTCGATGCGGATAAGCCCGCCGAAGCAGTGAAGGTCTTTGATTCGTTTGTCGGTCCGGAGGCAGAAAACCGGCCTATGCCTGCGGGGGCGGCCTATCTTGCTATTCGGGCCATGCTTGCGGCAGACGATCATGAAGCAGCCTCGAAACTTGCGTCGCGAGTAGCCAAGGATGCACCAGAACCACCGTGGAGGCAACTGGCCATATTGTTGAACTTGGACAACAAGAGCGTCGTTACCAAAATGCTGCCCAGCGTTGAAAAGGCAGACCTTTATGATGCCATGCTGGGTTTGGTCTTGTCGGTGCAGAACGACGAGGAGGCTTCAATCCTCAAGTGGACAGATGAAATTTCCCAAATCAATCGTCGGCTTATCCGGGAACCGGTGTCCAGAATGCTCCCGTCTCGTTACAGGCTGCTTGTTGCCCTGGCCGCCGGACAGGTGTCGCAGGCCGAAACGGAATTGAAAAACTACAAGAGCACCGACGACATCAGCAAGGATGCCGCCGCTGAATTGGTTTCCCTGGCGCGCAAAGACGCAAAGGCCGCTATCGCTGAAGCGACAAAACTGCTGAAGGCGTTGATAGCAACTGAGTTGGGTCTGGCGCCGGTCGGTAAATCGTGGGCGATGGAGGTGCTGAAGGCCCGCCCGAAGTGCCAGTGTGCCGCTGCCCTGGTCCTCAAAAGCGAGTCGGACCCAGGCACGATGAAGGTCTTGCTGGAAACGCTCAGGCCGGCCGATTGCGTACTGGCCAAGATGATCCGTGCCTCGCTGTTGATGCACGAAGGGAAATATAAAAAGGCGGCGGAGGTTTACCGCAAGGCAGCCGAAGCCGACAAGGATAATCATTTTCTGGTTCTGGCCCAGGCAACCGCAACGGAGAAGGCAGGTCGTCTCACCGAGGCGCTTTCGCTATACCGCAAAGTTTGGCAAGCAACGCAGAATCCAGCGGCTGGCAACAATGCCGCCTACCTTGTTACCCAACTGTATCCGGATGATGCTGCCCGTCTCAAAGAAGCATTGCAGTGGACGGAGGCGGCAATCAAAGGCGCTCCGCAGGCCACTGCCTTTCACGATACAAATGGATGGGTCTGCTTCCTCATGGGCAGGAAGGAGCAAGCCCTGCTTGAGGTCCGACGGGCCGTTAAGGGCCTACCCAACTCGCCGGAAGTGCATTACCACATGGGCGTCATAGAAGCAGACGCCGGTAACCGGAACCTGGGGCGATGGCATCTGGAAGCGGCGGTCAGCAGCGCCGATGCCATTAAGGCCGGTGGAAATAAACTGACGGTTGCTGAAGCCAGGGCGGCGAGGTTGGCTAAGGAGGCTTTGGCCAAAGGGGCGCCGAGCGAAAAGTGACCCGACAGGCAGAACAATCCGCCCCGCCTGCCGATGATTCTACCGGGGTTCCGCACATACTTACTTTCGACGTGGAGGAGTATTTCCAGGTTGAGGCCGCTGCCGACGGCGGGACGCGCCCGGAACAGTGGGACTCTTTTGATAAACGCCTCGCGCCGTGCGTGGAGCGTATTCTGCGGCTACTGTCTGATCATGGTGCATCAGCCACGTTCTTCGTGCTTGGCTGGGTAGCCCGGCACGAACGCGAGGTGGTGCGAATAATCGCCAAGGCCGGTCACGAAATTGCCTCCCACGGCATGTACCATGGCATGTTGGGAAACCTCACGCCGGAGCAGTTTCGTCGTGAGTTGCTGGACAGCCGCAGGTTGCTGGAGGATATCTCCGGTAATCCAGTCGTTGGATTCCGCGCCCCAACGTTTTCCATAACGCACAAGACCGCCTGGGCGATAGATGTGCTCGCCGAAGCGGGTTATAAATATGATTCGTCGGTCTTCCCCATCCGTC
>DAOVLV010000348.1 GCA_030631085.1 Planctomycetales bacterium
AATTGACGACGAGGCAGCAGCGGCACTGGTGGATTCGGAGTATCGTTCTGGTATGATTGAATACGGAAAGGATTACGACGGGATCAGCGGCGAAATTTGGAACGAGCATTATATACAACGAGAAATGGCACAAGCAATGTAAAATGAACCAACTGAAAGGAGTTTGGTATGTTTGAAACAATCAACAAGGCGTTTCTGGTCGGTGTGGGTCTGGCGGCGACTGCCGGCGAGAAGGTCGAGGAACTCGCCAAGGAACTGGCAGAGAAGGGGAAACTCTCCGAAGCCGAAGCCAGGAAACTGGCGGACAACATGATGGCCAAATCCGCCAAGGCAAGGAAAGACCTCAAGGCACAGGTCGAGAAATGGCTTGAGCAGTCGCTTCACAAGATGCACCTCCCGACAAAGGACGACATCAACAGCCTGAAGACCCGCATCGCCAAACTGGAAAAGGCCGGTAAGAAGAAATAACGGGGAGTCCCTATGCCGATTCGCGGATTCGGTTTCATAGGCAGACGGTAGGCCATATTGCTTCTGTGTTATCGAAACACGGCTTCGACTACGTGGCTGTGTGAGACGGACACCACCAGCCGAATCCAAACGCCGCTTCGAAATCTGCAAGTCCTGCGAACACAGCCGCGACAACGCCTTCGCGTGCTACCTCTACTCGTCGGGGTGATGACGCGGCGGTGGGCGACACCCAATATTGCTCAGAACCATTCTGAGTAAAAAATGAGTAAATCATTTTGCCGGATTAATCGATTTATGCATCTTGGCCTTTGTTTCGAGGCCTTTTGGGAATCAGATAGAGGGTTTAGGAAACCGCCGCTCTATCCTGCTGAGCTATGGGCGTAAATGTATATCAATCCGCCGGCGTTTCAGAACCGACGGACAACACCGACGGATAGCTATCCGTCGGCTTTACCATAAACGCGGACCACTTTACTTTATCGGCCCTAAACCACGCTGGTCAAGGACATTCACCGTTTATCGCCCCGCATCGCCAAAGCAATGTCAGGAAACTATGGACAAATGAGGGGTTTTCAGTTTAACCTTTTCTCTCGCAATGGGTTATCGACCAGGATTGACGTGGTAAAAATGACACCCAAAACCGCAGACTTTGATTACGACCTGCCCGACGAATTGATAGCCCAGAAGCCTGTCGAGCCACGCGATAAGTCCAGGCTTATGGTCCTCGACCGCACAACCGGCGAAATTCGGCATCACCACTTCGGCGAACTACCAGCCCTGCTGCGAGAAGGCGACCTGCTCGTTCTGAACGATACCCGCGTCATCCCGGCGAAGTTCCTCTGCCGACGACGAACGGGCGGGCAAATCGAAGGTCTGTTCCTGCGCGAACTGTCGGCTGGGCGATGGGAAGTGATGCTCAAGGGTGCGGGACGATGCAAAACCGGAGAAGAACTCACATTCGTCGAAGAACCCCTGACGATTGCGAAACTGGAAAGTAACTTAGGCGAAGGTCTTTGGCACGTCGCCGTCAGCCCGCCCTGCGATGCGGTCGAACTGCTCGAACGAATCGGCTCGACCCCCCTGCCGCCTTATATTCACAGAAAAGCGTACCATGGCCGTCCCGGCCATGATTCTTTATCTTCACGGGCGAGACGCCCGTGTTACGTTCCACGGGCGGGACGCCCGTGCCACGAAGATAAAGACCGCCAAACCTATCAGACAATTTATGCCGCTCGTCCCGGTGCGGTGGCTGCTCCGACTGCCGGGCTGCACTTCACCGAAAACATCCTCGCCGACCTCCAAGCCAGGAAAATCGAATCTCTCAACGTCACGCTGCACGTGGGCCTGGGGACGTTCGCGCCGGTCAAGGCCGAACAACTCGACCGACACGAAATGCACTCGGAATGGTACGAACTGTCAGCCTCAGCAGCCAAAGCAATCGCAGACGCCAGACAGCAAGGTCGGCGAATCGTAGCCGTCGGGACCACTGCCGTCCGCGTACTGGAGACAGCCGCTGCAAAGGGTCCGCTGGCGGCGCGGTCCGGCTGGACCGATCTGTTCATCTATCCGCCGGGCGAGTTCCGCATCGTCGATACCATGCTGACCAATTTCCACCTGCCTCGCTCGACGCTGCTGATGCTGGTCGCCGCTTTCTGCTCGCCCGGTTCAACCGACGGGATAAAAATCATCAAAAACGCTTACGCAGAAGCAATCCGGAAAAAGTATCGTTTCTATTCCTATGGCGACGCAATGCTGATATTGTAGAAGGCGTGATTATCAAAACGCGACGATTCTGGATGCTTTCGGCGATATCGGCGGCGATACTGCTTCCGGCACTGGCGCAAGCGCAGGTTCTCGACCCCTTTTCAACCCCGCAGAACGCGAAAGAGGGTTTCTCCGCCCGGACAATCATCTCGCACAAAACCGTCAAGCCCGGCGATTCGTTCCACGTAGCCGTCGAAATGACCATCGCCGACGGCGCCTGGCTCTATGGCCCGGTGGCTGGCGGTAAAATCGTCGAGGCTGAAGGTCTTCGGGTTATGGTTAACGCAAACGGCCTGACCCTCAGCGAATTTCTTTTCTCGCCGACAACATCCCACGTTACGCAATACGCTCCCGGCGAATCCGATACGTACAACGTCTATGAAGGCAAAGGGTATGTGTTCATTCCGGTTACAGTATCAGCCGACAGCAAAACCGGTAATGCCCGACTGAATATGAGCATCAACGGGCAGATTTGCGACAAGACAGGCCTGTGCACACAAGCATCAGAGGACATCAAAGCCGAAATTGAAATCGGCTCGACAACAGTCGCTTCGCCGGAGTGGACCGACGGGATTAAGAAAATCCTCTCGCAGTCAAAATCGGCTGACCAGTGGAAGGACACGCTTGCCGACGGGGCTGCGATAACTACTGACTGGGGCGCGCCGTCCGGCGCGGGCGTGAAGGCTCTGGCGACTTTTGCGCTTGCGCTGCTGGCTGGGCTTATCCTCAATATCATGCCGTGCGTCCTGCCGGTGATACCGCTTCGGTTGCTTGCGCTGCTGAACCAGGCCGGTCAATCCCGTCGGCGGTTCATCACGCTGGGACTGGCCTTCGC
>DAOVLV010000453.1 GCA_030631085.1 Planctomycetales bacterium
CTTTCCTGCTTGCAGCCATAGGGTATCTCCTTAACTTCAGGCCGCGAGGATATTGCACCGGCCAAGCGCTGTCAACACCCGCTGCGGTGTAAAGTCTTGGCGTCGGCGGGCGTTTCTGATACGCTTCGATAATCAACCGGAGTGAAACGATGAGTTACAAAATAGCCATATTGGGCGCTACCGGAGCGGTGGGTGCGGAATTTATGAAAATCCTCCAGCAGCGTCCGGGTGGCTGGGTTTGTTTTTGCATTTTGCTGACATCGACCCCGGTGGTATAATTATAACCGTAGAGTTAATGTTGCAATGGTTATCTGTATGGGCCGGGAGATTTATCAGACATGCACAATGAATTCACAGCAATTATCGAAAAGGACGGAGATTGGTACATCGCTTACTGCCCCGAAATACCCGGCGCAAACGGCCAGGGCAAGACGAAACAAGAGTGCTTGGCCAGCCTCGCCGATGCAATTCGCTTGATCCTGGAGGATCGCCGCGAAGACGCGCTGCGCGGCGTTCCGGATGATGCGATCAGAGACACCGTGGCTGTCTCATGAAACGCCAGGGGCTTCTCAAACGCTTGCGGCGGCACGGATGCTACCTGAAACGTGAAGGACGTTCCCATTCCCTCTGGGCCAATCCTTTGACCGGTCAGATGGAAGCAGTTCCGCGACATTCGGAGATTCCTGATCGCCTTGCAGTCAAGATATGCAAAGGCCTCTCCGTTCCTCCAAAGAATTAACACTTATGTGAGATCGAGAAGATGAGTTACAAAACAGCCATATTAGGCGCTACCGGAGCGGTGGGCGCGGAATTTATGAAAATCCTCCAGCAGCGGGACTTCCCGCTGGCCAGCCTGAAACTGCTGGCGTCGAGTCGGTCGGCAGGGAAGAAACTGCCTTTCGGCGGCGAAGAACTGACAGTCGAAGAGGTTACGGAAAAAAGTTTCGACGATGTGGAACTGGTTCTCTCGTCGGCTGGCGGGTCGATTTCTGAAAAATTCGCTCCGATAGCCGTCAAAGCCGGCTGTGTGGTCGTGGATAACACTTCTGCCTATCGCATGGACCCGGACGTCCCGCTGGTCGTACCGGAAGTCAACCCCGAAGACATCAAGGCCCACAAGGGCATTATCGCCAACCCGAACTGCTCGACGATTATTATGAACGTTCCGGTCTGGCCTCTGCACAAGGTCAATCCGATTCGGCGGATTATCGTCAGCACGTACCAGGCAGCCAGCGGGGCGGGGGCGGCTGCGATGGATGAACTTGCCGAAGGCGCGAGGGCGTTTCTGGATGGTAGGGATTTCACCCCTGAGGTCCTGCCGCACCCGGCTGCGTTTAATGTCTTCAGCCACAACAGCGACGTCGGCCCGGACGGGTACAACCTCGAAGAGACCAAAATGGTCCGCGAGACGCAGAAAATTTTCCATGCGCCGGAGATGCTCATTACGGCCACTTGCGTCCGCGTGCCGGTAATGCGTGCGCACAGCGAGGCGATTAACCTCCAGTTCACCAATCCGATTACCGA
>DAOVLV010000065.1 GCA_030631085.1 Planctomycetales bacterium
GCTGACTGCTGATCGCTAATGAACCATTCCTTTTGTCAGGTGGAGGAAAGCGTCGTCGAGTTTTATCTGTTCGGGCACGAGTGCGACGAGGTCGATATTTCCCGCCACCAGCGTTTTTGCAACCAGTCCTTCGGCGCCCTGGGCATCCGTGAAGGTTACGGAGATTTCGCCTTCGTCCAGTTTGACATCCTCGATTCCCGGCAAGGCCGAGAGAAGTTCGACGGCGCGGTCGTGGTCGGAAGCAACCTGCACGCGAACCTTGTTGTGGATTCCGACTCGCCGGCGCACGTCCTCCATCGTACCGCTGAAGACAAGGCGTCCGTGCTCGATAATCCCGACGTGGTCGCAGATTTCCTCCAGTTCGCTGAGGATGTGGCTTGAGATCATGATCGTCTTACCCATGTTCTTCAATTCGCGGAGGAGTTCGCGGATTTCGATCCTTGCCCTTGGGTCGAGTCCGCTTGCCGGTTCGTCCAGGATGAGCACTTTCGGGTCGTGGACGAGGACTCTCGCCAGGCTCAGCCGCTGCTGCATTCCGCGCGAGAGGCTATCGACGGTAGATGCCTGGCGGGTCGTCAGGTCGGTCAGTTCGAGCACGCCATCGACAATCGCCTTGCGTCTTTTGCGTTCGATACCGAAAGCGGCGGCGAAGAACTCCAGGTATTCGAATACTTTCAGATCATCATAGACGCCCATGAAGTCCGGCATGTACCCGACGCACCTGCGGACGTTTTTTCCGTTACGCCTGACGTCCAGACCGTTGATAAAGGCTACGCCTGCGGTCGGTTCCAGTAAAGTCGCCAGGATGCGCATCGTGGTGGTTTTGCCTGCGCCGTTCGGACCGATGAATCCGAAAATGTTGCCCTCGGCAATCTGAAGGTTCAAATCCACCAGCGCGCCGAGACTGCCGTAGTATTTCGTCAGACTATTGATTTCTATCATTTTATCCTTCCTGCACGGGCGATGCGTAGCATCACTACGTGAGACGCCCGTGCTACGTGAAACAACGCAGATTAATCTTATTTCGGAAAAACGACCAGACGAACCATCTGGACGTGATCGGTCTTGCATTTACGGTCCTTGACGCTGAACGATACGGGCGGCTGGTTGTATTCGACGCATACGACGGCAGCGCCGTACTTCAGGTATGTTTCAATGGCCCGGCTTCGGCGTAGCGTACCACGAGCGAAATAAGCGGTGTTTCGTGCCTGTGCGAACGAAGTATTGCTGTATCCCGATTCATCGTAGTATATGCTGTCATCGTAGTTACTACTGTGAAAATAATCCCAGTCGTTGCGTTTTCGTGGCCGGCCTGTGAATTGTTCAGTGCCCTTTGCCGAAACGCCGGCGAAGTCCATCACCATATTTCCGTCGAATCGCACGTATCCGCGAGCGATGGGATGTTCGGACAGGTTGGTGATACGGACGACCGTTTTTCCGGTTGATTGTTCGATAGTCGCTGTAATCGGCAGCGTTCCGGTGGTCGATTCGCACAGCAGGCATTGCATCGACCAGATGTTAATCGGAAGCGAGTAAGGCAGGTTCGCCCCGTCATGCTGGAGGCAGTAGATGTTTCTTCCGCCGAAGTCGGTGTTGTAGGAATTAAGGTAACTTCCGACCGGCGCGACGCCCGACCACCACTGATCAGACTGGAGGTTCTCCAGTTTATAATCGTCGCTGTCCGGTGCGAACAGTCCGGCATAGGTGGTTGACCATGCGTTCCGGTCGCCCTCAACGCCGTCGATGACCGAGACGACGCGCAATTGTATCTCTCCCGCGCGAATCGCCTGGACGCCGTAATAGGCCCCGGCGGTGAACAGGATAATGCAGGCCGCCGAGGTCAACCAGGTCATCGGCTGGCGGTCGAGACGCTTCAGAACGAGGTAATCCACAGGACCAAGCAGTATCGCCAGCAGCGTCAGAAGTCCGATTACCCACCATATGCTCAACGGGCGGAGTTCTTTTATACTCAGGAGGTGTTCCAGGACGGCGTTGGAGCCTCTTTCGGCCAGACCCGTCTCGTAATCGTATTGATAATTGTCGGAACCGGAGTAGCCGCCCTCCTTAAACTTGATTGTGCGCCGACCGGCCCGGCTGTCGGATGAACCCAAAAGCGTCTCGAAGCGTCTGCTCCAAAACCTGGCTGCATATTCAGGTTGGCGGACCTTCAGGGCCGACGGATCGAACGCAAGGACGCCCACCTGTCCGAATCCGACGAATCCCGCAGCGAAAAGGGCTTCGGCGGACCCGAACGCAGAAGTATTGTATATTCGCGTGGCGGGTTTTGATTTCATAGGTCGATAGTCGATTTTGGTTCCCTCTGCCGCGTTGCATCCCCACTGGTTGACGGTGGCGGCATCCAGCACCATATGCTTCAGTTTTCCTAATTTGACAGGCAGGAGTTTGGCGATAGGGTGTCCATCCGAAAGGTGCCGGTTGCCGAGGACGACCAGCAACTTACCGCCGTTGCTGACCCACCGCGCAATGGCGTCGCCCTGATTGTTGTTGATCAGGTCCCAGTCAGGATCGTAGAGCACAAGCAGGTCGAGGCTTTGATAACCGGTCCAGTCCCACGGAAGGCTGCGAGGGAGTTTCTGCTTGAGATAGACCTGCCCGTTTGTTCCGCTGCTTTGGCAGCGGGTATTGTTGGGTAGTTGCGCCAGACCAAAGACCCTGCGCCCGATAAGTCCTATGAGCAGGTCGTCTTTACCGACGGCCTTCAGTTTCTGACTGGTCGAACCGTAATCCCAGAGTTCATATTTATAGTGCCATCGTGTCCGCCCGCGTTCGTCGCGGATTTGCAGATTGCAGTCGGAAGCGGCGAAGGCGAATTTCGTTACCAGGGGAAGGCGAAGCGGTAAATCCGGCGTGAGGACGAAATTGTGGTTGACGGTCATTTGCGTCAGGTCGTCCTGCTGGGCAGAGATTGTTACCGTCCCGCCGAAGGGTTTCTTGAGTTTGGCGGCGATGCCGATCTCCACCGGTGTCCATTCCATGGGACGATAGCACCCGCCCCAACCGACGTTGAAATCGACGTTGAATTTCGGGTCCTTGGCCGACGAAGGGACTGCGGCGGACAGGATAACGATTAAAGCCAGAACTAAACGTGACATGCGCAACTCTCTTTCATATATGGCGCTTATCCACATCACAGCCGAATTTTTGAATTGTACACGAACCACTCCAGGCATACCAGCGCCAGCGCCAGTATTACCAACCATGGCCAGAGCGGAACGTTTGACCTGCCGGCGGGTCCTTGCTTCGCTTCGACCCGTCGTCCTGAAAGGACGATTTCGCGGACCGGTTCGATATCGCTCTCGGCGGCGTCCAGAAGGTTGACGGCGAAATGCTTCGGTTGATTCGGGCCTACGACTACGCGATATACGCCCGCCCGGCAGGTTTCGGGGTAACGGAACACGCCGGATGCGTCGGTTTTGGATTTTCGGCCTGTAAAACCGGGTCCGCTGATTTCAACGCTCGTTTCAGTCGGCAGACCTTCGATAGTAATGGCCTTACCGACACGCAACATACCCCGCTGCTCGCGCCCGATTTCCAAGCCAAGGTAGTGCATCGCGTTATGGCAGAACATCACAAATCCCGGCTCGAAAGGCCAGTTTGTCTCCATAACGTCGAAGCCCACTACCAGCACGGCGCTACCAGCCCTTCGCACCATTGCGATAGCCGGCGCTTCGGCGAATTCCGCCAGAACTTCGGCATCCCTCGGTAGCGACATCTGCCGGCATTTCGAGACGAACAGATTGCCCAGGTTGACGAATTGCAGCACCGGATGCCTCTGACGCCAATCGACGACGACCTGATTTTTGAGTTGGTTTTTAAGCGTGATGCCTATTCCTCGCGGAAACTTACCGAAGAGAAGATACCGACCCCTCGGCAGAACGGCAGGGACATAATCATCCAGGACGATTACGTCATAGACCGGAGCGGCGCTCATAGCGGCGTGGTCCATCGCGTCGAAGTCCGTCGGCATGCAGATGTCCAACTTTGCCGGCGAGCAGGCCCGCAAGGCCGAAGACAATACGGAGTTACCGCTTGTAACCAGCAGCACGGTAAGTTTTTTCGGAGCCGCCAGGATGGTCCAGGCTGCATCGTCTGCCGCCAGCAGGTCCGGGTGGAGTTGTCTAACTTCGATGACGCCCGCGCCGGCGTGCTTCAGCGCGAATGAGATGGACACCTTCCCCGCCGTGGCGGGCTTGTCGCCGTCGCCGGACTTGCGAGGCGGAACCGTTGCGGACCGCACAGAACGAACGTTTCCGTCGATACTGAGTTGCACATCGGACCTTACCGCCGACGGGCCGAAATTCGACACCGTAGCGAAGACATCCACCTGTTCGGGCGATTCGTATGACCGTCTGGCCTGGAGGGCTGTTATCGCGACGTTTTCGCTTGATTGCCCTATGCAGTGAAAGTTCAAATCACCGCCCGACAGGAGTATCTGCTCCAGATCGCCGATCCGACCGTCGCTGAACAGTTCCAGCGTCGCCGGCGTCGTGGCGGAGCGGTTGTTGGCGTCTTCGCCGGGTGACTGCGCGAAGGCCTGGGCGACGGCGACTGCTTCGCAGAGCGAGGATTCACCGTCGGTCGGCTGGATCGAATCGATAGCCGTGATCAGTTGGCGTTTGTCCGAGGTGAAATTGCACATCACCCTGGCATGGCTGTCGAAGGCGACGACCATTGCCTGGTCGGAAGTGTCCCGAAGCGAAAAAGTCGTCCTTCCCCGGAGCGATTCGACTATTTTCCGAGCCTGCTTTCTGGCTTCGTCCAGACGGGTTGGATTGATGTCTTTGGCGCTCATACTGGCTGAACGGTCTATCAGCAGGACGTACCTTTGCCCGGGACCAGTCGTCAGGGACAATATAGGTCCAGCCAGTGCGAAAAGAACCGCCGCCAGCGCGAGCAGTTGCAGCAGCAGGAGGATATTCCGGCGGAGTTTCTGGAACGGGGCGTTGACCTGGAGGTCCTGCACCGCACGTTTCCATAGCAGCGTACTGGAGACGAACTGATCTCGCCGCTTGAGTTTCAGAAAGTACAGCAGCACCAGCAGCGGAACAGCCACTCCAGCAGCAATCAGACCAGTTATCGGCGTCAACCATTGCATATCAAAATCCTTTTGCGATCAGTTGTAGGCCGGGACGCAGCGCAGCGGAGTTCCGGCGAACCGCATCCTATACCATTCTGCATTGAATTGCCGGGACTGCGCTCCGCTTCGTCCCGGCCTACAATCAGCGCAACAATCCTATTCTCCGTAAATAATTCAGCACGAGTGGTTCTACGCCGTCGGCCGAGTTTGCCAGTGTGTACGTCGCGCCCCGCCGCGTGCAGAACGACTTTATCTCGTTGCAGTAGGCAGAGAGGTTCCGCTTGTAGTATTCCAGCAGCGCGGCGCTGACGGTAACCTCGGCTACGTCGCCGTCCTCGGTGTCTATCAGGCTGAAATCGCCGGTGAGGTCGGGCTTCAGTTCCTGCGGGCTGAGTATCTGTATGACGTACAGGTCGTACTGCCTGCCGATTAATCTTCGCAGGCCCGACTCGAAACCTTCCTTCAGCAGGAAGTCCGACAGGACGATCATCACGCCCGATCCGATTCGACCGGCCACTAATTGCCGGCAGGCGTCGTCGAAGTTTGACGGTCCCTGGGCGGCGTTATTCGGGCTTAGCAGGAACTCGGCCAATTGTTGCAGGTAATGCCGCCCGCGCATGTTGGGTAATTGCTTCGTCAGTCCGTCGGCGAAGGCCGAGACGGTTACGCGGTTGTTGTTGACCAATCCGACGTAACTCAATGCCGCCGCGAGTTTCTTTATGAATCGTTCCTTCGACGGTTCGCCGAGGCTTACCGAAGCGCTGCAATCTATAAGAATGTGTACGGTCAGGTCTTGTTCTTCCAGGAAGAGTTTGAGGAACAGTTGTTCAAGCCGGCCGTAGATGTTCCAGTCGATAAATCGCAGGTCGTCGCCAGCGACATAGGGGCGGTGGTCGGCGAATTCGACGCTCTGTCCGCGACGTTTCGAGCGGCGTTCGCCCTGCATCTTGCCCTGGAGGATTTTCCGGCTCAGCACGTCGAGCGTGTCAAGCCTGGCCATGAAATCGGCATCCAGCAGTTCGGTCAGTCGTGTCCGTGATTTTTGCAATGTTCGGCTCATTTTACACTGATTTTCTCATCCGGCGTTTTGGGCGTCTTTTCGAGTATTTCCTTCAGCACGTCGTCGTTTGTGATGCCTTCCGCCTGACCTTCAAAGTTCAGGATTATGCGGTGCCTCATCGCCGGGAGGACCGCCGCGGCTACGTCGGCGTAACTGACGTGGTATCGTTCAGCCAGCATCGCCCGGACCTTGGCGGCGAGGACGATGGCCTGGGCGCCGCGAGGCGAGGCTCCGAAACGGACGTATTGGTTGGTCATTCCGACGGCAAACTCGCCGTCCAGGTGCGTCGCCAGCACCAGGCGAATGGCGTAGTCCTGCACGTGCGGAGCCACGGCTACGCCGCGGACAAGCGACTGGGCGGCGATAATCTGCTTATCATCGACGATGGGTTGGGCCTGGGGGTCGTGACCGGCGGTGGTGCGGTTGAGAATCTCGCCCAACTCCTCGCGGTTGCTGTAAGGAACGAGCAGTTTGAAGAAGAACCTGTCAAGTTGCGCTTCGGGCAGCGGGTAGGTCCCCTCCTGCTCGATAGGGTTCTGCGTCGCCAGCACGAGGAACGGTTCGGGAAGTCGAAAGAGCGTCCCGCTGCTGGTGACGGAGTGTTCCTGCATGGCCTCCAGCATGGCCGACTGCGTCTTGGGCGTGGCGCGGTTGATTTCATCTGCCAGGATAATCTGCCCGAAGATAGGCCCATGCTGGAACTGAAACGTGCGCCTGCCGGTGTCCTTGTCTTCCATAACGATGTTGGTTCCGACGATGTCTGCGGGCATCAGGTCGGGCGTGAACTGTATCCGCCGGAACTTCAGCGACAGTGCCGACGATAACGTTCGCACCAGCAGCGTCTTTCCAAGCCCCGGCACGCCTTCCAGCAGGACGTGCCCCCCGCAGAATAAACTCACCAGCACGCCCTCGACGATGTCGGTATGCCCGACGATGACTTTGGCGATCTCGTTCCGCAGCGACTCGAACATCTGTCGGAATTCGCTGCACTTCTTTTCGACATTCACAGGTTGATCCACCATTTCATTTACCTTTCTATTGGTTTGGATTATCGCGTTTTTTGTCTTTATTGTCCCTGGCTTGCCGTTTCGCGTTTAACAATTGTTGAAGATGAGTCGCTTCCGGTTCCGGTTTTTTCGGTTTTTTCGGTGTCTCGACCGCTTCGGTCGGTTTTGGTTTAAGCGGTGCGGTTTTGGACATCGGCAACTCGCCTTCGACGCCTTTTTCGCCGGTATCATATTTCCGCGAGGCAAAAGCGTCTTTTTTTCGACCGGCCAGTTGCTCCTTCAATTTCTGTCGCCGGAGTTTCAGGCGGTCCAGCGTGGTTCCCGCCTCTTTGCTTCGCCGCCAGGACGGTATCGCCGCCCACGCCCGCCGGACCAGTACGCGGACGTCGATAGCGATCCGCCGGACCGCAACGTCAAGCAGGAAAATCGCCAGCCAGACGAGCATCAGAGGACCGGTCAGCGACGTAGCGGATTGCGGGAACTTCACGCCGGCTCGGTCGAAGAGTTTGGCGTCTTCGGCGTTGCCGCCGATCATTCGCCCTCCGGTCATTCGGGCGACCTCGGCCAAAAGTGCAAAGTTATCCGACAGGTCGCGGTATTCCGGTGCGTATGGGATGGTAACGGCGCTTTGAATCAGTCTGCCCTTGCTTTTATCGCCCGCTTTGGCGTATCGGACGGTAATCAGATGGCTTCCCGCACCGGCAGAGCGGAAGGCCGCCCTGTACCGCCCCGGACCGACCTGCAGGATTGCCAGGGCTTTGACGGACATATCCGGCGCGATGACCTGTCCGGCGATGTCGGAGAAGCGGATAAATTTACCTTCGGTATCGACGGATTCGATGGTAATCGTAACGTCCCGCCCGTTCACGTCGGTGAAGATTTCGCAATCCGTCGGCTGGGACGATTTGCTCGCCCAGCGGACGGTCTGTTCCCAGAACCGCTCGAACCCGCCCCATCGCATCCA
>DAOVLV010000442.1 GCA_030631085.1 Planctomycetales bacterium
GGAAGGAGATAACTGGGAAGCGTCATTTCCTTCTTGAGTGTGATGGTGAACTTGCCCTTGTCGTCCTTCGAGACGTCCAGCCAGGGCTTGAATCTGTCCGGGACTCTTCCTGTGGCGTTGGCGACCTTTTCGATCATGTTCATGCTCGGTGCTTCTGTAATCCACGAATCGACCCATGGCGCGCAACGCCCGTCAGGCAGGACGCTCAGCAGCGTGCTGTAGGACGCCTTTTCCACGGCGGGGTCCAGATAGGGATTCAGCGACTTGGTCTTGGGGTCCCAGAACGGGTCGTCCGGGCCGAACCCTTCGGTCATACCATTCAGCGCCGCCAGCACCGGCGCGATGCCGCCCAGACCGACGTGCGTATAGTGAGGCGAGGTCTCGTAGCCAAGCCCGTCGGCGGTGAAATAGCCCACGCCCGGCTGGAAGTAGCGATAGGAGGCGGCGGCGACATTGCGAATGATTTTCTTGTCGTTGAGCATCAGCCCAAGGTTTAGCGTGCTCCATGCTGGCCCTCCCGCAAGATTACCGCGAAGCGTGAGTTTGTGCGGGTTCATACCGAGTTCGCAGACGCCTTTTTTGACCTTTTGACCGCTTTTGGCGAGGTGCTGGGCGTCGCCGACCTCGGAGACCAGCACCCGCTCGATAAGTTCGGTCAGGTTGGCCTTACGCTCGGCAGACGTGAAACTGCTCTGGATCATCGCGTATGACGGCAGCCACACACCGGCGTAGTCGGAGTGTGAGCGGCTGGGAAACCTGGTAGTCTGTCTTCGCCAGTGGCCTCGCACTGTCGATATCGGGTGTTCCGGATCACTGTCTGAATGGTCGGATATGACGTCCCGCTTTTCGTAACCGGGGTATTCTTTGTACTCCTTATAAAACATGTATGGCAGGGGTTTCCCGTCGGGCCCTTTCGCCAGCGACTGTACCGCGTTGCGGTAGTCCTGTTCGCTCATCCCCAGGACGTCCCGCAGGTACGGATCGCCCATAATAGCCCGCGTCATCGTTACCATTATTATCTTGGCCTTTCCGGCGCAGACGCCAGCGAGTTTGGCTTCATCGCTTCCGGCGGGGTACAGCCTGGAACCGAAAACGTATCCGTTGCACAGATTACCGAGGATGTTATGGCGCCAGTTCAACTCGAAAAAGATGCGGTACTGCGCATATCCCAGGAAGAAGAACTTGAACCCGTCGATATGTCCGTGCGTATGTCCGTCCCACTTTTTCCAGGGGATACTGTACTTGGCGGACCATTCCGGCGTGTGGGTCTTGCGCCAGACATCGTCGGTGGGGCTGCAGCCTTTTCCGTCGTCGGGATACATTTCATTGGGGTAGTAAGTCGGTTTTCGCCCTTCCTTTTCGCAGTGCGGGCATATCAGACGCCAGGGATTATCGGGACTCCACTTGAACGGCATCCACCCGAACATCTCCGGGTGGAACGGGCAGGTGATGGTGCTGACTCCGAAGGGAGATTCCGGGCGGAACAGGCCGAGGTAGTAACTGTCCGGCTTGTCGGCGTACTTCCTGGCCTTGACCATTGCCCGGCTGACCCACCCGCGAACGTACGGGTCGCCGGCCTTGAACTTCTTCTCAATATCCGCCCAAGTGTAGAGTTTGCCGTTAGGTGCCATCATGGTTGCGATTGTCAGTTTATCAGGCAGGACGATGTCCCTGGGCGCTGCGCCGATCGGGCCGGCGACGGACAGA
>DAOVLV010000143.1 GCA_030631085.1 Planctomycetales bacterium
CGTTCTTCGGGGATGCGGTCGTCGTCGCGTTTGCTGTAAGCGCCGACCATTCCACCTTCCAGGCCGATACCGACGAAGTTCATTCCCGCCGAGTCCTGAACGATCTGGATAACCCGGCTCTGGAGTGCGTTTGTCATCCGCTGGGCCTCTACGTAATCCTTGGCTGAGAGCGGCAGGAACATGAATTCCTGGAATGACAGGTTTCCGCCCTGCTCTTCTGTATGTCGTCCGCCCATGAGGCAGTTTCTGAACTGCCAGGGAGCGCGGATGGTTTTTCCATCGACTTCGATTTCGCGGAGGCGTGTTTCCAGCATCTTTTTCTTATTGCCGGCAGTGTCCCACTCACCGGTAACGGCGGCGCGTCGCGCTTCAGCGGCTTTGGCGGCAGCACCCGACTGACGGTCACGGTATGCCTTCAACGAGCCGCTGTCGGCCAACATGCGGTCGAGCATCGCCACGATACCGATCGTGCTCAAAAGTCGCCCTACGATGAGAACCACGTTCATCCCGCCGACGGAAGCGCCGGCCAGGACGGTCAGGCCCAGTGTGGCAAGGATAAGTCCCAGCGGAAGCGTCGCCAGCGACAACTTGGCGCTGGTGGCCGGACCGGCAGCAGATACCGCGAGGTTTTGCGCCTTGACGTCCGGGAAGAAGTTACCTGCCTCTTTCTTGATACCTGGGAACTTTCCGAACGGAATGAGCACAATCGCCTTGAGGTACAGGCCAAACTTGTTCGTCGCCAGCTGCCTGTTTGCGTCTTCGAGGTATTCCGGGCGCAGGTTGTTGGTACGCACTGCCGCCAGATAATGCCCCAGTTCGTGGATGGCGATGTTAATATGGTATGACAGGTACAGGATGATCGCCGAGATAATCACCTCGCCGTGGACGGGGTTGAACATGAAATTCAGCACCTTCCAGTTGCTCCACCCGCCGCCTGTCAGCATTAACAGGCTCGACAGGAACGCCACGTGGAAGGAGACGAGTTTATGGTTTGCGATTACCCATCCTTCTTCCAGCAGCCCCGGACGATAGTTCGACCTGACTGGTTTGGAGGGACGAACCCGGCTGACGAGTCCTACGATACCTTCATATATCTTTGCCGATACGTTACTGAACATTTTATCTTCCTTTCGTTTTCCTGATTTCAAGTACCCCTTTAGGCGAGAAACCCCACCAAAAGCGGCGATACTATCTCATTATCGTAGGTAAATTGCAATAGTTGAGTTGATAAGACTTGAAAGTTTCTTTCCCCTCGCCTCTGCGAGGGTACAATAAAGTGAGCGTTAAGAGTTCAGCCGTACGCTTCAAGTAAAGAGGAAGTTAGGCATTGGGCATTGGTGGAAAGAGGGTCATTGTACGTCCTTCCTTTATAATTCTGATATATTATTGAATCGTGGAATTAAACAGAGAAAACTTACACAAACCCAGTGCTACCAATGCCAAATGCCAAATGCCCAATGCCAAATGCCTGACTCACTCTTCTTAAAGCAATCATTGCAAATGGGCAAATAGTTACAGTGGGTGTATATGTCGCAGACAAGACCTGACAATTCGACTGAACTTCCGGGAAAGGTTCCGGCGAAACCTGTTCGCGTGTGCCTGGTGGCGGGACCTGAAACGCTGCGCAACCTCGGCCCAGTGGTTCGGCACATGATAATCGGGCTGCTGGGTGAGCCGCTGGATGTAACGCTGCTTTGCCCAGCCAGGGCGGACATCGCGGACATCCCCGCCCCGCCGGTGCAGATTATGGGCTGCGACCTGACTCGCATCCCGTTCCTCCGTAAGCGGGCGTTTGAAGCCCTTACCGAACAGGTCGCCCAAGCCGGCATATCCCTGCTTCATGCCCTTGACACCGACGCTGCGGAACTGACCGGAAAACTGGCAGCCGGGATCGGCGTCAATTACATCATCGGTGCATATTCGCTCGGCAGGGATGTGCGGACGCTGGATATGCATTGCCTGGCAATCGCTGCCGCCAGCGAACCGATCCGCCAACACCTGCTGGGTTCGCACGTCGGACCCGAAGAAATGATCCATCTGCTTCGGCCTGGAGTTCACCAGGCCGACGAGGCTACGTGCTTCACAGATAAGTCCCACGCGACCGCCATAATCGCCGGCGGGGATTTCAGCGAATACAGACCCTTCGCTACGGTGCTGCAGGCATTCGCCAAACTGCAAAACCAGCAGCGTGATTGCGTGTTCTTCCTCGTGGGCGACGGGCCTGGAGAAACACGGCTCCGACATCTGGCCGAAAAACTCAACCTGATGGAGAACCTGACTTTCGTGGACCGGCAGGGCGCAGACGCCCTGAAGGGGATTCTCCGTGCCGCCGACATTTTCATCTCGCCGACACCGTCGAACCGTCTGGAAATAGAACTGCTCTCGGCAATGGCAGCCGGTGTTCCGATTATCGACGCAGGCGCAAAGGCGTGCGATTTTATTATCCCCGACGAAACAGCCCTGACGTACCAATCCGGAAATATCGGCGACCTGTCCGACAAACTCGCCGCCCTGATGGACAATCACCCCGCGTCCAGACAACTGGCTGAAAACGCTCTGGCCTACCTCCGCGAAAACCACTCGCCGGCAAAAATGGTCGGGCAACTCATCGACCTGTACTACGCCGTTACGGGAAAGAAAAGACCGGTGAATTGAGACTCGTGCGCGATGAGTCAGGGACGTTTGATTTGCCGCAGCATCTTTTCCCAAGCAAGTTTGGCGTAAAAGCGGTGTCCTTTGGGACCGACAACCAGCCGGCAGTTGTTTTCAGCGCCGGCGGCCTTGTATATCGCCTTCAGTCGCCTGAATGATCGACGAACCCCTGATATAGGGAAAATCTCATCTTCTTTACCGGCTACGATTACCAGAGGCTTCGGGGCGAACAGACCCATCACGTCGGACATTTCAGCATAACACAGCAGTGAAGGGACGTAGTTGTCAACGCAGTGGTGAATGGACATTATCGAATCGCGGAAGGTGCAGAAATAGCACGACGGCATAGCCAAAGCGATCCTCGGCAGCAGTGCCGCTGAAAAAACGGAAATCGTGCCTCCGCCGGAATTGCCCATCACGCCGATTTGCTTCATGTTAACGTCGCTGCGCGTAGTAAGGTAGTCGATGCCTCGGTCCACGTCATAAACCCGCTCGCCCGCGAGCGTTCGTCCGAGCATGAGGGCGTGCATTGCCGCCTCGTCGCATGGCGTGTTGCTGCGCATGACCTGCATCTGCTCGCGCCGTTCGCCGAAACTGCGCTGCTCGATACACAAGGCCGCGATGCCGCGTTTCATGCAACCAATGCCGAAATCGCGGTCGCCAGCCACCCTGATCGGCCTGGAATTGTCGTCCCGATTGACTGCTATCGAATTATGAGCACCGGTCGAATGGCCTTGCAGGCAGATGAAGAACGTGTACGGCGGTTCGACGTTTTGCGGCAGGCAGACATACGCGGTTACATCCGAATATGGTTCGGTAGTAAAGACGATTTTCTCGATGGCGCCGTATTTGTGGTCTCGCTTCCAGAGGCTGCGAACGTTCAGGTCGGTGCGTTCTGCCGGCATCCGATTCATCCCCAGCAGTTCACGCAACTTACGCCGGAGTTTTCGCTGCCACGCCTTCACGTCGCCGCCGGTGTAACCTAATGTCTGTTCAGTACGATCCATCAGGTAACGATGCAAAACGGACGGGGACAGATGCAAATTCTTCGATTGATTCTTTGTGGTAGTCATTTCCTTTTCCCAAATCAGGGACAGTGGGGTTGTCGAAAAAGCCGTAGCACGGGCGTCTCGCCCGTGAGTTTTGTGATTTTTTCCTGCTTTTTCGCACGGGCGAGACGCCCGTGTTACGTATTCGGTCAGTTTGAGTAATTTATTAGACGGGCGATTTGCACATCTCGGCGAGATCGATTCCTGCAAGTTCCGGAGCACCTAATTGATTTGCGAGTCGGTGCATCAACTCGGCATCCGCTTGCTCGGCGTTCAGGAACTCCACGCCTAACAGATTTCCCCCGGCATCGTAGTCCGCCATTATGGACGCCGGTTCTATTTCCACGGTTTCTTTCGCCTGACCGGACTCGACGTCCCTGATATAAATATAACCCAAAACGCCGGTTTCGGTTACCTCAAGCGTGATACGCAATGATTTCAGTTCGCCTTTGACCATAACACTGTCTTCACAAGCACTATGCTTTCGTACGACAACTCCTCAATCGCTACTACAAGTATTCTATCCCAATCCGCAAGATATTTGGTTAATATTTTTCCTCCATGCACCAAATCCGTCTCTACGGAATCAGGAGTATCTATCGCTTTACGGACATCTTCGGCTTCGACAAGCCGCTCTTCAATGCGACGTCTCGCATGAGCAGTGAACTGAATGTACCAACCTTCATACATCTCTATAGTGCACCTCTCACGCCTTTGTTTCGATACCGAACGGTATCAGCAATTCGGTCAGACCCGCTCGGTATTTTTCCGCAAGCGGTACGAGCGGGAGGCGGAGTTCGTTTTCGATCATTCCCGCCATCGCAAGAGCGGCCTTGACTGGAATCGGGTTGGTCTCGACGAACATGCCCTTGAACAACGGATACAATCGCAGGTGCTGGGCGGTGGCTGCCTTCATATCGCCGGCGAGCATGGCGTCGGTGAGTTTGCGAACCTCGCCCGGCAGGATGTTCGCCAGGACGCTGATAACGCCGCTGCCACCGGCAGAGCAGATCGGAAGCGTCAGCGAATCGTCGCCGGAGATAATCGTAATATCGCACGAAGCCGCCAAGGCAGAAGCGGCGTCCAGTTTACCGGTGGCCTCCTTGACCGCGACAACCTGGTCAATCTCGTTGTACATGCGGATAATCGTCTCGGGAGCAAGTTCGATTCCCGCCCTGCCGGGAATGTTGTACAGCACAATCGGCAGACCGACCTCGCCCAAGGCGGCGACATGCTCGTACATCCCACGCTGGGGCGGCTTGTTGTAGTACGGATTGACGACCAGGCAGGCGTCCGCCCCAGCCTCTTTGGCGCGAGCGGTCAGGCGGACAGCCTCGGTAGTGTTATTGCTACCGGTCCCGGCGATGACGGGAACCTTACCGGCTGATCGTTCGACGGTGAATTCTATTACCTTGTCCTGCTCGGCGTGGCTCAGCGTGGGCGATTCGCCCGTCGTACCGCACGGAACAAGCCCCTGCGTGCCGTTTTCCAGTTGGAAATCAATCAGCCGACCCATCGCGTCAAAATCCACCGCCCCACCACGAAACGGAGTAACCAACGCCACCATCGAACCTTCAAGTTTTATCTTGTTAGACATAATTCACGTCCTTATATCTCTGCAAAGCGGCTAGCCGCACGGCTTGCCGCTTCGCAAAATCGACTATTTCCCTGCTTCTTGTATCAACCTTTTCATCTCCGCAACGGCTTCGCGCAGACCGGTGAAAACCGCCCTGCTGATGATGCTGTGCCCGATGTTGAACTCGCTGAAGCCTTCCATCGCCGCCACCGGAGTTACATTGCGATACGTCAGTCCATGGCCGCCGTGGACGATTAATCCCGCATCAAGACCGGCTGACAGACCAGCGCGGATTTCCGCCAAAGTCTCTGCCAATTCATCATCGCCCTTGGCATTGGCGTATTTACCGGTGTGGATTTCAATTGCCTGAAAACCAGCGTCGCGCGATGCTGAAATCTGTGCGGGGTCCGGGTCGATGAACGCGCTGACGATAGCCCCCGCATCCTTAAGCCGCTTTACAACCCCGGAGACCCGCTCCATCTGCCCGGCTACGTCAAGCCCGCCCTCGGTAGTAAGTTCCTCGCGCTTCTCCGGAAC
>DAOVLV010000139.1 GCA_030631085.1 Planctomycetales bacterium
AGCGTCTTGCGATTATAGAACCACAGCCCCTTTTTGCCCCTGGCCGCCCTCCTCTTGGAGGTGTTGTGATAGACGCCCGAACATTTCCAGTAGTTGCCGATATCGACTTCCACCAAATCGACCAGTTTGCACCGCTTCAGGACCAGTTCGCCCGGAGTGTCGATGAAGAGGTTCCCGCAGTTGGATATGGTCGAATCGGCGGCCAGGAACCTGCCTGAGTAATTGTAACTGGCGTATCCCGACCACTTTCTGTACCACTCCCACTTGCATGGAGAGGTGAAGGCCCAGAGATAATAGAACTTATTGTCGGAGGTAACAGTGGCCCGGTTCAGCCGAATGGTCGAGCAGTTGCCCACGCGAATCTGGTGCTCGCCGTCCTTCTCGCAGTGCATCCTGAGGGTTTCATTGTCGATAACGAGTTCAGCCCCGGGATAGATAACCAGGTCGGTGTAACAGACGGCGGTTCCGGTGACAGGGTCGTAACGGAAGATTTTCGGGTCGCCTATCGCCTCGGCGATATCGACCAGCCTGACGCCGTGGCCGTCAATGATGACGCCTGTCCTTTTTACCTTGTGGGTTACGTGCTTGGCGTCCTCATACCTGTCATCAACGTATTCGCCGAGGCGTATCGACTTGGCCGGCCAGAGAGGCCGATCATAAACCTCCACGCAGTCAAGCGACGGCGCAAGCAGGAGCAGATGACTGATCTCCTTAATCGTGTTTTCGTTGGCCATGGATTCGAACCAGAACTCACCGCCGATCCAGATGTAAAACCATCCGTCTTTTGTTCGGATTATCCTTACCTCGTCCCAGTCGCCGGAATTATCCCACACATGAGAGCAGCATTCCCCCATGACCCGCCGGCCGAAGCAGTGCGCCCCGATAATACCCCGCTCCGAAGGCACACGATAATCCCACGACTCCCTGCCGGGCGCCTTGCCGAGAATATAATACCTCACCTCGCCTTCACCGAGACTGAGGCGCCAGCAATAGGTGCCCGTCTTACCCTTGGGGCCGTACTTGCGCTGGAATATCCACGTGCCGTAGGCGACCGTGGAGGGCTTTACCATATGGCTATGAACCATATAGTCAGCCCCCTGCACCTTCTTGTCCCACTTGGGCAGGGGCCTGTCCCAAGGGTCTTTCTGAGACCTGTCGGGACAGAAATAATCAAAAATAACCGGCGCTTCGGACCTGGTCAGCGTCGAGACCACCCATTCCTGATGTGTGGCGCCGTCCTTGTTGCTTACCGTGAGATGAATCTCCCAAATGCCTTTTTCGTCCGGAACGGTCCAGGCGAACGTATTGCCCGTCGCTTTGGCCTGCGCCTTTTTATTGACCTGCCATGTATATTTTTCCGCGCCGTCGGCCTTGACAGTGAAAGTTGTCTTCTCGCCGGATTTGACGAGATACATTAAATCCTCATCCCCGGTCTTATTTTGAGGACTACCTCCGGTTGAAGAGAACTCTTTTATCACGGGCGTCGCTACGCGAAGCGTGCCTTTGGCAAAGCCCTGTCCCGTGGAGGCAAGCCCGCCAACAGATAACACCGTCACGCACACCAACACCATAATCTTCATTTTCGAGATAAGCATCTTCATGACTCCTTGAATAATCCGGTCATTCCCAAAACATTATAACCCATCCTTGGGCTTCGGTGCTTTGGCGTCTATTTTCCTTGAACACAACAGGGCAGAATTGGTTCCGTGCCTTCAATAACGCCCGATGCGTAAGTGATGCGATCAACTCGGCTTTGTGTCGGAAACATGGGTTGCACCGCTGAATTGCGGGCTGGAGGTTATGACGCAAAATATTGTAATAAAAATCGCAAAAAAGCCTTGTCCATATTTGACAAGGTTGTATAGTCTGCGCCATTTGACTCCAAGAGCGGAGGAAAATTGCGATGCCTGTTGAAATTGGTGAATTGACGTTCCTGGAACAGTTGGCGGAACAGTTTGATATTCCCGTTCCTGAGTATCTCACCGCCGATGCCTCGCGCAGCGAGATAAGAACGGCATTGACCCGATGGGGCGACAAGGGAATAGTCAAACCCGACATACTCTGCGGCAAGCGCGGAAAAGCCGGCGAGGTCGCCGTCGTTACCACTACGGCCGAGGCGATGAAGAAACTCAAACTCGCAGCGGCAGCGGAAATCAACACCAAAAACGCCAGAACCGCATACCTCACCCAGTTCGTCCCGTCCGAGCAGGAAGTCTATACCGCCATTACCTACGACTCGCGATGGATTAGTCCGTCATTCACTATCTCGATGACCGGCGGCGTGGACGTCGAGGAAATCGGCGACGCAAAAAAGAAAACCATACCCATCGACATCTTTAAAGGTCTGGACGCATACCAGGCCTCCGACATGCTCCAATCTTTAGGTTGCCCGCAGAAACTCATCAGCCTGCTGTCCCGAACGTTCGTTAGTTTCTGGGACATGTTCATCACCACCGGAATGCGAATGGCCGAAATCAACCCCTGGCGAATTACGCCGGACGGAAAAATATACGCCTGCGATTTCAAGGGCGTCTTCGACGACAGTAATTACCGGTTCGGCGAGTATGGACGAAACCTTCCGGAGTATCCCGAAGGAAAAACGGAACTGGAAGAAGACATGGCCGAGTGGGACGCCGCCAGCCACCGCGGACAGGCACATGTAGCCGATCTCGGCGGTAAAAAAGTCCTTCCGATACTCTTCGGCGGCGGCGCAAGCACGATTATCATCGAAACGCTTCTGGAATACGGGGGCGATCCGATATTCCTTTCCGATTTCGGAGGAAACCCGCCATACGACCGGATGTACGGCACAATCGAGCGGTGCCTCAAACACAAACTCGCAGATGCGTCGCTCCTGCTGATCCTCGGCGGAAAGGCCAACAACACGCTGATCGATATAACGTTTCAGGCAATCGCCGACGCACTTCGGGACTATTGCGAACGCAACGGACCGGTGCAAATCCCCGTCGTCGTAGGCCGAGGCGGACCCAGACTCGTGCAGGGTATGCTCACGCTGCGAAAGGCGCTCGAAGACCTGAAAATGCCTTACGTTATGTTCGGACCCGATACTCCAATCACGCTCGTAGCAGAATACGCCGCGAGACTCGCTGACGTCGCAGGGCAAAAACTGTTCGAGAACAATCACGATAAACCGTTCGACGACGCTCACGATAAACCGTTCGATGAAACTCACGACAGGCAGGAGCAACAATCATGAGGGCCAAGACACTTTCGGACCTGCTGAAAAAAACCGACCGGGTAGCCGTCAGCAACGTTACCGGACGCGAAGCATCGAAAGTTTCGATAGATTCCCAGGCCTATTGCAATAACATCGTCGGCGGATGGGCGCTGGGCAAAGGCGGACAGAAAATCACCTGCGGCAAGGGCGACGACATTCCCGTCTTCGCAAACTGCGCCGACCTGATGAAAGGTCTTCCGCCGGAAAAACACCCCAATAAGATCATAGTTTATTCGCCACCGCAGGCGGTCTATGGCGACGTGAAAGAGACTATCAACTTCAGCGCGGGGAGGGTCGAAACCATCTTCGTAATCACCGAGCACGTCTCGGTGGAAGTAACTGCCAAGATTCACAATCTCGCCGATACCGCCGGTATCGACATCATCGGATGCAACACGCTGGGAATCATCAACGTCCATGACCGCACCCGCGTCGGAGCAGTCGGCGGAAACGACCCGGATGAAAGTTTCACACCCGGAAGCGCAACGATCATCTCCAACTCCGGAAACATGGTCAACACAATCGCCTCGTACCTGGCTTCTGCCGGTATCGGAACATCCTTCGGAATCTCCACCGGAAAAGACACGCTTATACTGACGCCCCTGGCAGACCTGCTGGAACTGGCGGTCAAAGATAAAAATACCAAGGTAGTAATCCTGTACGTCGAGCCGGGCGGACTCTACGAACACGAAGCGCTGGAACTGGCGCGGTCCGGCGGATTCACCAAACCGATGGTGGTATATGTGGCCGGCGGTGCGCTGGAAGGCAAATCGGTCTCACTCGGACACGCCGGAGCCGTCGTTGAAGGCGGCGCGACAAGCGCATCGGCAAAAGCGGCGGCATTCGACGAATACTTCGGGAACGAACCGCTCGACATCGACAAACGCTACCGAAAAACCGCTGAACTGGTCTCGTCACTGAAAAAGGGCATTCGAGTTCGCAGTCTGCACTACATACCGGCAGCGACGCAGCTGGTGTTCCGTATGCTGGGCGTCGAACGCGATACGCCGGTAAAACGGAAAATGGTACTGAATCCGTGGTTCGTCAACATGCGCGACTGGGGAAAGCGAATCCCCTCACGCCTGATCCTCACGCCGGGAAAAGCACCCGAACCATGGGGCGGACAGTTCAGAAGGTTGATAAAGTCAGAACTCGGCGCAAGTCCAAGCCGCAGGACAATGAAAAACCTCTCGCACGCTTCGTCAAACGACGGCGAAGTTACACGCATCCATGGCAGGGACCTTACCGAACTGATGGCGAAACGCTCGTTCGCCGAAGCCGTCATCCTCTACTGGACCGGAGAGGAGGCCGCCAGAGATTTCGAACCGAAACTCGTCGAAATGTGCCTCATCGCCGCATTGACAAACGGGCCTGGAACAATATCGGCACAAGGCGCGAAACTGTCGGCGTCCGCCGGTAACTCGCCGAATACGGCGATGATCGCAACACTTGCGGCAATGGGCGAATTCCACGGCGGGAACGGAAAACTGGCAGTCAAATTCCTCGCCAATATCTTCAGGGAAACGTCCCTGATCGACCCCTACGACCAGAACCACGGGCTGGACATCGGAGCAATGGCGATGGAAACAGCCAGGAAATTCAAGAATACCAAAGACGCGAGGAAAGAGGCCGGCCTGGACTACGACCGCATACCATGCCTGGGGCATCCCGTCTTCAGCACGAAGGCCGTCAACTACGACCCGCGCGAACGGGTAATCTCGGCCTACATGTCCGAAAACGGCGTGTACAATGTCTTCCTCGATTTCTATCACAAACTCGCCGCTGCGATGCTCGATGTCGGAGCCGCTAATAAAGTCTGGGCAGTCAACCTCGATGCCGCAATAGCGACGGTCTGGATGGGAATCGCCTGGCCACGCCTTCGCGACAGGTCGATAACCTTCGATCGTGCCGCCGATCTCGCCTTCCTCGGATTCGCACTGGGCCGGGTCGCCGGTGGAGCCGGTGAATACCTCGACCACCGCGACTTCGGCTCGCCGATGGACATGCGCATCGGAACAAAAGAAACCACCGCCCTTACCACTCCAAAACCACTGAATAAACCGTAGTATTCTGTCCGAATCTTCTTTGACGGGTCAAATTGCCTTGCCAGCCGGGACCGAAAGGGAGCAAGCCCGCTCTCTTCCGGTCGCGGCTTTTAAGTCTGTCCGTGGAATGACATGTCGTTGGAACATCAAGACCGGTTTCATAATTCTTGACTTTCATTGGTTATCACCATATTGAATTAAGCTGGGTGTCCACGGAACTCCGGAACTCAAAAAACAGAAAAACAGGAAAAGAAGCGGGAGAAAGATCGGAAAACAGGTAACCGTCCAGGTTTCTCCGAGCATGTGAGGTTCGGTGTATGAAGCGATCAAATCCACGGGTGTGGAAGCGGCTTACATGCAGGGCAGTGGTTGTCTTGCTGGTGGTGCTTGCTTGTGGAGAGATTGCGTCTGGAGGCCGGGTCGAAGACCGCGACGGCAAGACAATCATCCATGTCACAATCCAGAGAATGCCTGACCCGTCCGATACCAGAACGAACGTTCGGGCCGACATGGCCGCTATCCGCGAGTTCAAAAAGCGCTTTGGTAAAATCTTCGCCGATAGGTATCGCGACAAGTACAAGGCTGATCCGGCGAAATATGGC
>DAOVLV010000220.1 GCA_030631085.1 Planctomycetales bacterium
GAACCTTTGTGCCAAATCCGAAGATGTAGGCTGGGACGAAGCGGTCCGTAGGACCACGTTGTGGAGCGAAGTCCCACCTTTTCTACGGAGGGCATAGGAAAAAGGTGGGACTCCGTTTCACTCCGTCCCAGCCTACCCGCTTCGGACGTTTCGGTGCATACAGCCGCCTTTTCCTTTTGTTTGTCTCGGCGTGCTTTCATCGTGTTTTCCAATTCGCAATCCACAATCCACAATCGTCAAAGGCCCCACGCTTTTGCGAAGGCTTTGAATGACCGGTCGTAGGTTTTTTCGACCTCGTTGGGGAAGCAGCAGGCCGGAAGTTCCCGTGCCGCAAGGTGCGAGGCGATGCAGTCGCAGCAGACGCCCTTCTTGCCGCAAGGATAAGTGCAGTTGCATCGTTTGAGATTTTGCTCTTTCTTGCACTCCATCATATTACTCCCTTCTTATGAAGTCGGCTGGCCGGGAGTCAAGGTCCTGTTTCAGGGTCAGGTATGTATTGGCCGGTACGTCGTGGCCGACCACCACGTTCGGTCCTATGAAACTTTCCGGGCCTATTATCCTGCCCGGCATGATCTTCACGCCGATCGTCAACGTTACATCCCTTCCAACGAAGCAACTGACCGAATCCAGCCCGGAACTTATCAACTCGCCGCAGGTGCGGACCTTGATGACGTCGGAGCGATGCGTAACTTTGCCGTCGGCTCCGACGATCCTCTCGGTTAGGCCTCGCCTTTCCGACGTGCTGCAACAGGCGGTTGCTCCGGTTCCTTCATCCCAGAGACCGGAAACATGGCAGGGATGCCCGAAGCCGACGCGCCCCAGCGCCGTTACGCCCCAGCAGTTCACAAACTTCCCGACTGACGAATCCGCCGGAAACGTCGATTCTTCGACGGTGGCCAACGGGCCGATCTTGCAATCGTGTCCGATGATGCACCGTCCGACGTGGGAATTACCGAAAACCTTCGTACCCCTGCCGAGCCAACTGTCTTTGATGAAGGCCCCCGATTCGATGACAACGTCGTCTTCGATGACGTGGTGGCCTTCGATCTTGGCGCCGTCGGCGATTTTGGCCTTCGGGGAGATATACGAGGCCGTCTTCTCGAAAAGATAGTCCCTTATTACGGGGTGGTCGCCTTCCCAAAGTTCCCAGAGATAGTCCACGTGGGCGAATTTCAGGTCGCTGCTGGTTACTCTGACGTCCGCTTTGGCGGCGAGGTATCCGAAGAATGCTTCCCAGTCGTCTTCCTGGCGTCCGGCGGCGAATTTGAGCATGTGCTCGAGGACGTCTTTACGTGCAGCGGCCAGGCCGGTGAGGATGTTCGTTTCGGTTCGCTGCCTTTCGATCTGCACCTGCTTCAGTTGCGTCAGCCGACCGGTATTGTCGCACTCGGCCTGGTAGTGGTATAGCGGCAGGTCGCAGACGCCCGTAGCGGTGGCACAGGTGCAGTTTGTTTCGCCCAGCAGTTCGGCGGTTTCCGTTATCATCTCCGGCGGGACGAAGCAATCGGCGCAGAGGATAAGGAACTCCCCTGCCAACCGGTCGCGGGCTTCCAGAACTGCATGGATCGGACCTGCGGCTTTGGCCTGGTGAAGATACGTAATCTTCACGCCCTCCGGCTGAGGGCCGAGGGCCTCTTTGAGCAATTCGGCCCCGTCGCCGACGACGATGAGAATATCTTCTACCCCGGCCTCGACGAGCGACTCGACTGCCAGACGGACCATAGGCCGATTCGCCAGAGGAAGGGCGCACTTGGGGCGTGTAAGGCTGAACGGCTCCAGCCTCTTGCCTGGTCCTGCGGCAAGGACCACCGCCTGACGGATTGCTGCGGGTTTGTTCATAATCAATCCTTTCCTTTCAGTGCATCTGTTTCACTGGAGAGTACCTTTTTCTCCGACCTTGCGCCAAGGGGCGGGGCCGGTAATAAAAAAATAAATATTTTCCTTGAACTTCCCGCCACTTTATGGCAAAGTACTTTGTAGAACAAAGCGATATGCCTTGTGTCGTCGGGAGAGACCAAAAATGGACACGGACAGAGCAGCCGAAGAACTGAAAGTCATTCGCCAACTAATGGAGCGTCCCATCCGCTATTCGACCCAAAGCGGGCTTGCGGGCATTTTCGCCGGCGCTGTCGCTCTGGCGGGGCTTGCGGCGGATTGGCATTTCTGGTGCCGGTACGACCCGGAAACGTCAATGTGGATTAATATGGGCGTCTGGGCGGGTGTGTTTCTTGTGGCCCTGGCGGGCGTGCTTGTCCTGACCCGCCTCCGCGAACGAAAGCAGTCGATGCCTTTCTGGTCCAACATCAAGAAGCGCATCGCCCTGACCATCGGCCCGCCGTTTGTCGCCGGCGCTGGGCTGACGCTGGCGATTATGTACCGATGGTGGACCGGCGATGGGCCTAACCAGTGGGGGCTGATACCGGCGATATGGATGTTGTTCTACGGTATAGCCCTGTGGCAGTTGGGCGAGTTTTCGCCCCGCGAGGTACGCTTCCTGGGCGCAGCCTTCATCGTCGCCGGACTGATCGCCGGGGCATTTTATCAATTGAATCCGTATTGGAGCCTCGGCATAACCTTCGGCGGGTTCCACATTGTCTATGGCGTTATCGTCTGGATACGACATGGCGGATAGTGTCCACGCTTGAGATGGAAAATTGTGGCAAAGGGTAAAACGCACAATCTGATTGACGAGGTGATACACCAGCGGACTCGTCTGGCGATTATGGCGACGCTGGCAGGTGTGGAGCGCCTGGGGTTCGGCGAGATTAAGGCCGAACTGGGCCTGACCGACGGCAACCTCTCAACACACGCCGCTGCGCTGGAGCGGGCGGGTTACGTCAGGATTCGCAAGACCTTTAAGGGCAAAAAGCCCCAGACGACGCTGGCGATTACAGCCAAGGGGCGAAAGGCGATGGAAAGGTACGTCAACCGGCTTCAGGAAATTCTCGAAAAGGCGAGATAGTACCAATTATGAAAGGAGTACGAAGATGAGTACATTACGATTGTTTGCGATTATTTTCATTTTTGGGGCGGTTTCACTGGCGTGGATGATCCTCGGCGGGACGCTGGAGTATCGCACTGCCAAACTCAGTGATGACCTCGGTCAGAAGGTTGACGCCCTCTGGGGTCCGTCCGGGCTGATGCAATCATCGCCCTGTGTTGTCGTCGGTAACGACGAACAACAGATCAAATTTGAGCGTTACGACGACCCGCTTGCCGGCGATGTTAAGGTCGATTTTGTCCATCACGACCGTTACAAGGGCCTGCTGTGGTTCAGCACGTACACCGTCCGGTTCACGGGAAGTTACCTCGTGAAGGTTCCTGCCGAAGGGGGGTTGTTTATGTTCTGTCTGCCGGTGGAGGTCGAGAATATCACCTTTACGCTGGATGGACAAACGGTCGGCTCTGCGTACTCGCAGAAATTTCCAAACACACTTTTGGTCAAATTACCGGATGATGCCGCCGAGCACACCGTCATGGTTTCTTATGAAGCCAGAGGCCGGGATTCCTGGGGTTACAAGACGGTGTGGGATAGCACCGGTCGCATAGGCGGGATGAAAAAGTTCACTTTGACGGCCACGACGAATTTCTCGGCGATTGACTATCTTGACGGTTCGGTAAGTCCCACCAAGCCCGCCCAGCCTTGCAAGGGCGGAATGCGGGCCTTCTGGCAGTACGACACCAACCGCACCGAAAAGTGGATAGGAATCGAGATGCCAAGCCGTCAGAACGCCGGTCCTATCGCTGCCAGGATGAGTTTCTTCGCGCCGGTGAGTCTGTTCTTTTTCATTACCGTTCTGTTCACGGTGGTGGTTCTAAAGAAGATTCCGCTTCACCCGATGCACTACCTGTTTATCGCGGCGGGATTTTTCGCTTTTCATATCCTCATGGCGTACCTCGTGGATGTCGTCGAAAACATACACGTAGCATTCTGGATATGTTCAGCCGTCAGCGTATTTCTGGTTGTCAGTTACATGCGTCTGGTAGCCGGCATGAAGTTCGCGGTTATTTACGTCGGGCTGGCGCAGTTGGTGTACCTGGTGGGGTTTTCCTACGCGTTTTTCTGGCGAGGTTGGACGGGCCTGACGGTTGTCATCGGCGCGATTGCGACGCTGTTCGTCCTGATGCAGGCGACCGGAAAGGTCAAGTGGTCCGAGGTATTCAAGAAGCGTAATAATGGTGCTGCTGTTCCGCCGTCGCCCCCGCCCGTCCGCCTGCCGTAGGCGATGTTCCCGCGAGACGGCAAGTCGGCGATTAATGTCGGCTTGCCGTTTCGTCATTTAATGTATATCCTACATGTCGATCCATACCATTAGTTGGTAAGAAGGAAAGGCTTTTTATGAGCGACAGCAGCGCCGGTGAAGAAACGCAGGTAGATCAGGTTGATACCGTCGAGGCCGAGGCGACTGCGCCTGTCGAGGCGATACTGTTCGCTTCCGACAAACCGCTGCCTCCGGCGAAGGTCTCGGAAATTTGCGAATTGGGCGGCGTTCGCGCCGTCCGCAAGGCCGTCGATACGCTGAACGAACACTACGAGCAGACC
>DAOVLV010000316.1 GCA_030631085.1 Planctomycetales bacterium
ACGCCGGCGTCAACCTCAACGTCGCCAAAAAACTCCGCGATTATTACGGCGTCAACTGCATCCCCATCGACTGCCTCGACACCGATGACATAGACATCCGCGACGTTAACGAAAATATGTTCTGGGAATATGGCCGGAAATTGATCGCAGCGGCGAAGATCGCCGGCGAGCGCGAAGGGCTGCACATTATCCACATTACCAATTTCAAGTGCGGGCCTGACTCGTTCATCAGGCACTTTATCCGAACGGCATCGGCAGGGAAACCCTTCCTGTCGCTGCAATTCGACGGGCACAGCAACGACGCCGGAATGATGACACGTTGCGAGGCCTACCTCGACAGCAAAGGAATCCTCAGGCCCTGGAAGAAGCACGCCGCCGAAGAAGACGTAATGGCGCAGGTTTGACCTTATTCGTCGCCGTACCGGTCGAAGAACCGCCGGGGCGGGCGACGGCTAAACGAAAACGGACGGACGAATATGATTTCACAGACACAAACGATGACGGAACCCGCGGCGGGCCGTTCCCGGCGGGTCAGTCTTACCGGGCGGACGCTTTGGATACCGCGAATGACTTATGCCGGTGCGCGGATGATGGCGGCAGTGTTTCGCTCAATCGGTATCGATTCGGCAGTTACGCCCGAATCCGATGAGCAAACACTCGAACTGGGCGGACTCTACACCAGCGGGGAAGAATGCTATCCGGAAAAAGTTACAATCGGCGACTTCCTGCGGATTATCCATGCCGACGACTTCGACCCGGACAAAACGGCGTTCCTGATGCCGACGGCAGAAGGACCCTGCCGCTTCGGCCAATATGCGCCGTATCTCAAACAGGTACTCGGCGAACTTGGCCATGATGACGTTCCGGTCATCTCGCCGACGTCCAAGAACAGTTACGACGATTTCACAGCCCACGCGCCCGACTTCATGAAACGGGCGTGGTGGGGCATGGTCTCTGCGGACCTGCTGGTCAAAATGTTGCTGAAGACACGCCCGTACGAAAACACCCCCGGCGACGCCGACGAAGTCTTCGAAAACTCCCTGGACGCTATCGAGGAAGTGGTTTCAGACCCGGCACTGACTGGCAAGCAGCGACTCGGAAAGGTATTGACGGCGCTGGTCGATATGCGCGATGCGTTCCGGGCTGTTCCGGCTACATATACGAAGGATCGTCCGCTGATCGGCGTCGTCGGCGAGATATTCTGCCGGCTTAATACGTTCAGTAACCGCGACGCTATCCGGCGGATCGAGGCCCACGGCGGAGAGGCATGGATGTCAGACGTTGGCGAGTGGGTCTGGTACACAAACTGGTCGCAAAAGACCATCCTGAAGCGCGAGGGGAAAGCCTTCAGCCGCACGATGCTCGCTGCCATTATCAAAAATCACTTCCAAAAAAAGTACGAGCACAAATTATACGCACCGTTTGCCGAGGACTTCGTCGGTTACGAGGAGCCGCACGATGTGTACAAGGGCGTGCTCGAACCGGGTTGGCCTTACCTTCCCGCCGACGGCGCGCTGGGCGAAATGGCCCTGTCAATCGGGAAAAGTATTTACCTCTACGAGAAGGGCGCCGACGGAATCATCGACATCAGCCCATTCTCGTGTATGAACGGGATCGTATCCGAGGCCGTTTATCATTCGGTCTCCCGCGATCACGACGGAATCCCCATCAGGAACTTTTATTTCGACGCGAGTACCTCCAACATGGAGCGCGACCTGGATATATTTATGGAACTGGCCCTTTCCTACTGCCGGCGGAAGAAACGCCCCAGGCGCTATCCGAGATGGTTTAATAAGTAGATGACGCAGATTGCGATAGACCAACACGAATCCGTCGATACGACCAGCGATAAACTCGCGCAATTTCGCCGATCAATCGGACGGCTTGAGGATGCGTACTTGTCGCTGCCGGTAGCGACCCGCGCGACCTGTCCAATTTGCCGAAATGTAATCGACGCCGAATTCGACCGGAAAGGCGAGCAAATCGTCCTGACATACCACTGCAACGACTGCGGCGAAAATACCGAAGTCCACGCAGATACGATCTGGTCGGCCCCCAGCCCCACACGCACGCTGACCGGTTCGCCGATCCAGCCGATTCTTCGCCGACTGCCACGAACCATCGAAACACTCTGCCCCGAATGTTGCGCTGTGATACTGGGACGATATTTCGTCGAGGCGGGGGCGGTATTCATCGAAAAGACCTGCCCGGAGCACGGGTATTTCCGCGATTGCGTCAGCAGCGACGTGCTGCTGTACTCAAAGGCTTCCTGGTGGACGTTCGAGGACGCTCCGGGACAGCGGCATCCTGCCCGCCAGGCCGGTCGATGCCCCTCCGAATGCGGGTTGTGCGGGCAGCACACCTCGGCCTCATGCCTGGCGCAGATCGACCTGACCAATCGCTGCAACATGCGCTGCCCAATATGCTTCGCCAATTCCGGCGCGAACGGATACGTCTATGAACCGACCTTCGAGCAGGTGGTCGAGCAGTTGCGAGCCTTGCGCGAAATGGACCCGACGCCGGCGACAGCTATTCAGTTCACCGGTGGCGAACCGACGATACACCCCGATTTTCTGCGGATTATCTCGGCCACGCGGGATATGGGCTTTTCGCACATCCAGTTGGCGACCAACGGACTGACCTTCGCCGATATCGAGTTTGCCCGTGCCGCCGCCGATGCCGGTATCCACACGCTCTACCTCCAGTTCGACGGTGTCGGCGAAGAACCACACCGCTACACGCGGAACTTCCCCGGAATATGGGAAAAGAAACTCGCCTGCATCGAAAACTGCCGGAAGATCGGCCTGAAGGTCTGCCTCGTCCCGACCATCCTCAAAGGCGTCAATGACGAGCAGGTAGGTGAAATTTTCCGCTTCGCCGTGGCGAATATAGACGTTGTCAGCGGTATCAGTTATCAGCCTGTAAGTTTTTCAGGAAGGGCCGATCCGAACGAAGTGGCCGAAAAACGCTACACACTCGGCGATCTGGCGCACGACATCGCCGATGCAGCCGGAGCCGAACCGCTGCGCGACATGTACCCGCTTTCGATCGTTGCGCCGCTGGGTAAGTTTCTCCAGGCGATAACAGGTCAGCCCAAGATTCGCCCCTCCTGCCACCCGGATTGCGCCTTCGGGACGTACCTTATGGTCTCGCCGGATGGGAAGGTATTTCCGTTTCCGCAGGTCGTCGATGTCGAGGGAATGTTCAGTGACATGAACCGCCTCGCGCGGCGTATCGAGAAAAAAGGACGAATGTCCTGGCTGGATAAAATGGCTGTTTTCAGGATGTTCAAGCGGCATTTTCGCCCTGAATCCGCTCCGCCGGGGCTTGACGTGAAAAAATTCGTCCGAAGCCTCCAAGGCTTGGTCGATAAGAACATCGGACGAGGCGAAGGCGAGAAGCATACTTACA
>DAOVLV010000377.1 GCA_030631085.1 Planctomycetales bacterium
AGGTCGCAGTAGGTCTGAACGGCCTTGACGAAGGGGGCGTTGGCCTGTTCGTCGGCGATCCAGATGGACCAGTCATATGTTTGTGAATCCAGTGGAATCTCGACAATCGGATAGGCCTTGTCTCCCAGTTGCATCTGGAACGGGGCGTTGCCGAATCCCAGGCCCGGGGCGATAAAGTCGTCGATTCCCAGGTTGCTCGCCCAGGTCAATTCCGCCTGCTCAAAGGCGTCGTACGTATATTCATTGAAGTGTCCGTAAGGCAACCGGAAGCCTCGAACCGCTTTGTGCGTCAGGCGGTTGAGCGCATCGACGCCTTCCTGAACCTGTTTGATATTTTCGTCCGGGCCGTAATGTCCGGCATATACGTCGTCTCCGCCGTATCGTTGGTACATTTCGTGAATATACCCGTGAGGTGCCACTTCGCAATCGGCGTCGAGCATCCACTCGACGAACTCCGGGCCTTGTTCTTCAGCCATTTTGCCGACGACATTGAACGTCGCGGGAATCCCGTTGTCTTTCAACTTGTCGCAGATGCGTTGATAATTGGCGACCTCGACGCTCATGTCGCCAGTGCCGTTTCCGTAAGTGCCTTCGACATCAAACGTCAACAGCAACGCCGCGGTTGCGCCGTTCGGAAAGACCACCCCTGCCGGCAGGGGATTGCGAACGACCACGCCGTCCGGCTCCTGTCCGCCGAAGGAAAACCCGCCGTATTTACCCTGCTTGTGTTTTACCTCTTCAACGAGTGAACGTTCTTTCGATGCCATTTGATTTTCTCCTGTCTGCTTCACCGAATCGAAAAAACCGGTTCTTTACAGTTCGTTCCTGTTATCTAAAACCTTTTTAATCGCTTCTGCAACGTCATCCATATCTTCTTTGTTTCCCAGGAAGATATTTTGCGGCAGCCAGACCGCTTCATTGTTGCAAGCGCGTTCGGAGACCGGGCATTTCTCCGCAAACGAAGCGTAATCAATGTCCTCGTGGTACTCCGTGCCCAGCGGGAAACCACCATTGATGAACTTCTTGTTCAGGAACATAGGGTTCCTGTAGAGGCCGAATGTGTACCCGCCGAATGCCGGTACGCCCTCTGCCTCGAGCGCGTCAATGAATTTCTGCTTCGGCACGCCGACAGCGGATTCGTCGTAGCGGAACATGTAAATATGGTAGCCGTGGCGGGTCGTGCGCTCGTCCCGCACGAGCGGCGAGACGCCGTCAATTTCGCTCAATAGCGTGCTTAGATAATCTCCCATTCGCTCCCGCTGCAAAATCTGTTCGTCAAGCCGCTTCAGTTGCACTCGCAGGATCGCGCCCTGGAACTCCGTCATGCGATAATTCCACCCGAGGCGATGGAACTCATACCAAGGCCGGCCTATCCGACGCCCGGACCAGATCATGGAATCGCACTCGGCTGCGAAGGCTTCATCGTCGGTCAGGAGGATGCCGCCCTCCCCCGCCGTCATGTTCTTCGCAGCCTGGAAACTGAATGAACTGAACAGGCTCATTGAACCGGCCTTTTTACCCTTCCACTCGCAGCCGTGGGCGTGGGCGGCGTCCTCAATCACCGCCAGGCCGTGCCTGGCGGCAATGGCCGTTATC
Organism: Planctomycetales bacterium; assembly: GCA_030631085.1. Lineage (GTDB taxonomy): Bacteria > Planctomycetota > Phycisphaerae > SM23-33 > SM23-33 > JAUWNJ01. The sequence continues at coordinate 1,597 of DAOVLV010000377.1, forward strand.
CGGTCCATGTCCGCGGGCTGACCGCCGAAATGGACGACCATTATCGCGCGGGTTCTATCAGTGATGGCTTCTTCGGTGCGGTCCGGGTCGATGTTGTACGTGTCCGGGTCCACATCGACGAAGATCGGGACGAGGTTGTTCTGTAAAACGCAGGTCGCGCTGGCGACGTAGGTATAGGCCGGTACGATTATCTCGTCGCCGATGGCCAGGTCCATCGCCCGGATTCCTATCTCCAGCGTCCCCGTGCCGTTGGCGGCGGCGATTCCGTATTTACAGCCGTGGTGGGCGGCGAATTCCTTCTGGAAAAGCGCTATCTGGCTGTGCTCGCCTTCTTCAGGCTCGGCCAGTTCGACCCCCTGCCCGAAAGCAAACCGCCACCACTTACCGCTCCTGAGTACCTTCAGCAGCGATTCTTCCTCTGCCTCATCAAAAACCGGCCAATCGACAAAAGGCTTTTCGCGAACCGGCTTTCCGCCATTCAATGCTAATTTTCCCATCTTTTATTCCTCAACCTGAACCACTCGCTTTTCAGCGACGGATTTATATATCGCATCGACGACCCTGACCGAATGCGCTCCGTCGGCAAAGGATGTCGGCGGGGCCTGGTCCCGGAGGATGCAATCGCTGAAGATCGTAATCATCTGCCCGTAAATACCGACCCCTTCGAGGTCGTATTCCTGCCGGTTCACCTCGACGTCGCGGACCTGGTCGGCGTTGTAGCCGGTCTCTTCCGGCTGGGTGATGCTGAACATGTTGCCGGTCGGGTCCTGCCCGATCGAGCCGTACGCGATAATCGAACCCTTGGTCCCGAAGATTTCCAGGCTGTTACGGGCGGCGGCGTCGGGAATGTTGAAATAATTGTCGATAATCCCGTGCGCGCCGTTGCTGAAACGCACGACGATGGTCGAAGTGTCCTCAATCCGTGTGCGGTACTTCTGCACCAGCAGGTCCTGCAAGCCTGTAACTTCGACGATTTTCGCGTCCATAATCCATTCGAGAATGTCGAGGCAGTGCGTGCCCATGTCCAGAAGCGCCCCGCCGTGACTTATCGAAACATCCTGGCGCCAGGCGTCGGGAATAGGCGGATACCAGCAGGTCAACTGCGCCCTGCCCATGACAACTTTGCCCATAGCGCCTGATTGCACCAGTTCGCGGGCCTGCTTGTTATAGACGTTCTGCCTCATGCAC
>DAOVLV010000151.1 GCA_030631085.1 Planctomycetales bacterium
CCGCGTGAGGTGATAACTGTGCCGAAGATGAAAACAAATAAGTCTGTAGCCAAACGGATTAAAGTAACCGCCAGGGGCAAACTGAAGCGTCATCGCCCGATGGCGGGACACTTGAAATCGACCAAGAGCGCCAAGCGCATCCGCAACCTGCGCAAAAGCAGGCTGCTCTCCAAAGGGTTTGCCAAACACGCCATGAGGCTCATGGGCCTGTAATAAATCCAGAATCTTACCGTAAGACCGAATGGGAAAAAACACCCTCGCGGGGTCCACCGGTCAGAGAGGAGAATGTTATGCCACGAGTAAGGAAGGGTGCCGCACGCACCCAAAAACACAAGAAAGTTCTCAAAGCAGCACGCGGATACATCGGAGCCGGTTCACGTCGATACCGCGCCGCAAAGGAGGCTCTCCTACGTGCAGGCCAATACGCCACCATCGGGCGGAAACTCAAAAAACGTGATTTTCGCCGTCTCTGGATTACGCGCATATCGGCTGCCTGCAGAATGCGAGGATTAACCTACAGCCGATTTATGAACGCCCTTTCAACCTGCGGTATCAGGATTAACCGCAAGTCGCTCGCTGACATCGCGGTTTCCGACCCGTCTGCTTTCGACAAAATCGTCGCCACCGTCGCCGCTGGTCCTGTCGCCGAAAAAACGCCGGTAAAGGCAAAGGTCGCCCCAGCCGAAAAGAAACCTGCCATCGAGAAAAAAGCCGCCGAGAAACCGGCTGTGGAAAAAGCCACGCCGGAAAAGGCGGAAGCAAAACCCGCCGCCGAGAAGAAACCTGCCGCCAAGAAGACCACGACGAAAAAGGCAGTCAAAAAGACCGCCGCTAAAAAGACAACCACCGCGAAGAAAACCACTACAAAAAAGACCGCGACAACGAAAAAAACCGCTGCCAAGAAAACAGCATCCGCCAAAACTACAAAGAAAACCGTCGCCAAAAAAACAACGAAGAAGAAAACCGCTGCTGAGAAAAAGAGCGACTGAAACATGGTAGCCCACGGCGGAAGCCGTGGGTTAACAATGCATTATTATCTCCAGCCCTGAAAAGGCGGCACGAGCCTTTGCAGGAAAGATGTTTCGCCCCTTCGGGGCTGATACGTTGAAGGTTGTGATTGTCCCACGGCTTCCGCCGTGGGCTAAAATGTTCTTTCATTATCAATACAGGCAAGTGAATGATGAACTCCATCGCCGGACTTGATGAACTTCTCGCTGAAGCAACAGCACAGTTGCGAGAGGCGGCCACCAACGCCGAATCGCTGGAGCAATGGCGGATTCGCTATCTTGGTTCACACGGTGAAGTCAAGGCGCTGATGCAACAACTCAAAGACCTCCCGCCTGCTGAAAAACCCGCATTCGGTAAACGCATCAACGAAATCAAACAGGAACTGACGGCATCCTTCAAAAAACGCAAAGGCGAACTGACCACCGCAGGGCCAGCCGGAAAATCCGCAATCGACATGACGCTCCCCGGTACGCCCGTATCCATCGGGCATAAGCACATTATCACCCAGACAATCGAAGAAATAGCCGAGATATTCGCCCGCATGGGCTTTGAAGTCGCCTACGGACCTGAGGTTGAGGACGAGTGGCATATATTCGACGCTCTGAATATGCCGGCATCTCACCCCGCCCGCGACCCGCTGGACAGTTTTTACATCACCGACTCGGTAATCCTTCGCTCCGAGACCTCCAACGTTCAGATTCGCGTGATGGAGTCCAAGCCGCCGCCGATCCGCATCATAAGCCCCGGACGGGTCTATCGCCCCGATACCGTCGATGCCACACACAGTTTCATGTTCCACCAGATCGAGGGGCTTTATGTCGATGAGGGCGTCAGCATGGCCGATCTCAAAACGCACCTCGACCAGTTCTGCAAGGCGTATTTCGGGCACGGGGTGGCTACGCGGTTTCGTCCGCACTTCTTCCCGTTCACCGAACCGTCAGCCGAGGTCGATATCTCCTGCCACATCTGCGCCGGCGACCGCGAAGACTGCCCCGTCTGCAAAGGCTCCGGGTGGATCGAACTGGGCGGGTGCGGAATGGTCGATCCGAACGTTCTGAAAGCAGTCAATTACGACACCGAAAAATACACCGGATACGCCTTCGGCTTCGGTATCGAGCGAATGGTGATGCGAAAATACAACATCCCCGACATCCGCATCCTGTTCGAAAACGACGTGCGTTTCCTGCGACAATTTTAATATTTGTTCAAGGAGAATTCTCTGATGCAGGGAAGACTTATTCTGTTTTTGGCTATCGGCGGGCTTGTCTTATCAGGGTGTTCAAAGAAAACCCGAACAAAGAAGCTTTCTCCCCCAAATGAGAAATCATCCACTCAGTCAGCCGGTAAAACCGAACCCCCACCGTCGTCAACAGCAAAAGCCCCATCGAATGAAAGAAAGGTCATTACTGTCGAGTCGGTTGATGGATTTATCGCGGCTATCGGTCCGAACTGCGTCATTCGCCTCCTGCCCGGTCAATACAACCTGACAAAGGTCCGGCAGCAAAGATTGAAACATGTCTTCTGGCAAGAAGAATTTGACGGCGACAATTTAATCATCCGCAACGTTTGCAACCTTCGAATCGAAGGCGTCGGCGACAAACCGGTAAGCGTAATAGTCAATCCGGGATATGTTTACGTACTGGGCTTTCAGGATGCCGATGGCGTGGAGCTGGTGAATCTGGAACTGGGCCACGCACCACAAAAGGGCGGCTGCTCTGGCGGAGTTGTAATGGTCGAGCGAGGCAAAAACGTAACCATTCAAAAGTGTGTTCTCTTCGGCTGCGGTATGGAGGGCCTGACGCTCAAGGACACAGAGGGACTTACTTTCACGCAGTCAACCATACGAGGTTGCACTTACGGAATAATGACCGTCGAGGGTTGCAATGATCTGACGTTTAAAAATGCGACATTCACCAACAACAAGGAATATCACGGATTTGTTATCAGCGACAGTAACAACGTGAAGTTTGAAAACTGCCTGATTAAAGGTAATACCTCGCCGATCCTGTTCAACGTTACATCCAGTTCCAACGTAGAAATAATCAACGGTCGGATCATCAATAATTGCTATGCCTCTCTTGAACGCCGACCAAAATCCGTACAAATTGAAGATACCAATATTTCCAACAACAAGACTCTCGTGGTGGAATACGAATGACTATTTTGTTACGGATTGATTTTCCATTTGGCCTCTATATCCCCTAACATCTAAGTCGCGCTCGAGCAACCCGATAATGACATTGAGAAAACTGTACTTCTTGGCCAATCTATCCGGGGTAAAAAACCGATAATAATTGTAATTACAGGAAATTTCTGGAGCGATCATGAGTGATACAATCGAATCCTTCGTAGAAAAACTGCAAAAAGACGGTATCGATGCGGGTAAATCCGAAGCGACCAAGATACTGGACGACGCTCGCGCCGAAGCCGAGAAAATCATCGCCGAGGCCAAGACCCAGGCAGAAGACATAACAAGCGACGCCAACGCCGAAGCCGAAAAAACTGTCAAACAGGGCAAGGACGAATTGCAACTCGCCTGCCGGGACACCCTTCTGAGCCTGCACGAAGCCGTTATGCGCTCTATCAGCACCATGCTGGAACAGGCGGCCCAAACGCAATTAAAAGACAAGGACTTCCTGGCGAATCTCATCCGCGAAGTGGTCGTCCAGTATGCCGGAAAAGACGCCAGAGGCGACAGGCCTGTCGAGATAAAAGTCAGCGACGAGATGCTCGATGCAGTGTCGGCATGGGCTGTGGGTGGAACATCGGGAACGGATTCGAACGTCGGCATCACTGCCGGAATGAAATCGGCTGGTTTCGAGTACGCCTCGTCCGGCGGGACGGTGGAAGTAACAGCCGAGTCGGTCGCAAACGTGATAAGCGAAATGGTATCGCCAAAATTGCGGGAAATGATCACCAAAGCGGGCGAAAAGTCCGAGAAATAACGCTCTTTTACAATGGCTGAACAATACTATTTCATCCTGACGGCCTTACCGGCGCTGCCGGAACTCGGCGAGTCCGCGCCGATGGGTCTGCGGGAATTTCGCCAACTCGCCCGCGAAGAAGCCTCGGCCTCGACGATGGTCGATGCCGTCCTTTTGGAACAGGACATCCTGTCGCGTGAAGCCGTCGGAGCCGGGGAAATCGAACAGGCGGACGGTATCGTGTTGACGAGCGACCAGATCGCCGGCGATGAGCCGCTTCCGGAATTTCTCACATCCACCGTCAACCGGCAATATCGCATAACCGGCGATTCGGTGTGGGAAGCGTTATACCGATACGTGCATCGTATCGGAACCGAACGGAAAAACCTGTTCCTGCGTGAGTGGGCGGATTTTGAGGTCTCGCTGCGAAACGCCCTGGCCAGGGAAAGGGCGGAAAAACTGGGGCTTGACGCACATGCGTACCTCGTCGCCGCAGACGTCGATGACGCTGAATCGATGGAAGACACCGTTTCGGCATGGGCCAAAGCGGACGATCCGCTCTCGGCTATGAGGGTGCTGGACGAGCGACGACGAGAATGGCTTGAGGAACATTCGAAATACTTCTCATTCGCCGCCGATGAACTGCTGGCATACGCCAGAGGACTCGTACTGGTCAACAGATGGCAGACGCTGAACAAATGAGACATTAGTCCTTTTTTTGAGGATAAAGAAAGTGGCTGGAAGAATAGTTGCAGTTTTCGGAAACATGGTAACGGCAGAGTTAGACCACGACGTCGTGCAAAACGCCGTAGCCTACTGCTGCCGGGATGACGGGGCGAGACTGGTGAGCGAAGTTATCCGCGTGCGTGGAAACCAGGCCGACTTGCAGGTCTTCGAGGAAACCCGCGGGCTGCGCGTCGGTAACGACGTGGAATTCACCGAGGATATGTTATCGGTAACTCTCGGACCCGGACTGCTCGGACAGGTTTATGACGGCCTGCAGAACCCGCTGTTCGAGGTGGCTGAGCAGGAAGGATTCTTCCTGACGCCCGGCGTCTATCTCGACGCCCTGCCGACCGATACGGAGTGGGAATTCACGCCGGTCGCCGAAGTCGGCCAGGTAGTAACCGCCGGCGATACGCTCGGAACCGTGCCCGAAGGATTGTTCACGCATCACATCATGGCTCCGTTCACCCTTGACGGCGAGTGCACCGTCGAAAAAATCATCGAACCGGGAAAGTACACCATCGAAAAGGAAATCGCCGTCCTGAAAGGTAAAGACGGTAAAGAAATTCCCGTAACGATGCAGCAATCCTGGCCTGTGAAACTACCCCTGAATATCTCGGCAGAACGCCTCCTTCCGACCGAACCGCTGGTAACGAAAATTCGCATTATCGACTCGCTCTTCCCGATCGTCCGCGGCGGGACATATTGCATCCCCGGACCATTCGGTGCCGGTAAAACCGTCCTCCAGCAACTCACAAGTCGCCACGCCGACGTTGACATCGTTATCGTGGCTGCCTGCGGCGAACGGGCAGGCGAAGTCGTCGAGACGATCCGCGAATTCCCCGAACTCATCGACCCGCGAACCGGAAAAACGCTGATGGAGCGGACAATTATCATCTGCAACACATCGGCAATGCC
>DAOVLV010000263.1 GCA_030631085.1 Planctomycetales bacterium
CGGTGCTGTTGTAGTATTGCTTTGACCTTTTCAGTAACGCGATAATCAAAGGAGTGCTCACCATCGGCGGCCCAGGCATCATAGCGCCTGCGGTCCAGCAGCGGCGAATATAGAACCTCCCGGAAGTGGCGGAGGGTGTGGTCCTCTGTGAGGAAGTTCCCTCCCGGACCGACGCGGTCGATAAGGTCCGCCGCTAATGTTTCTTCGTTGGTTTCAATAGGCCGCCATGAGGCGCGGACGAGTTCTATAATCTGGTCGGCGATGACGAGCGCCTCGAACGAGGCGGCGGTGGCGAATTCCATCAGTCCGACGTCGTGGATAAGATTCGCCCCGCTGAGAAATGACGCCGCCAGCGAAAGGGCCATCTCAATGACCGCCTGTCCGTCGCAGCATTTGGAGTCCGAGCAGCCGGCAGTGCCGTACATCGGCAGATCGTAGTGGTGGGCCATGTCCGTCAGCGCCGCACACATCCGGTTCAGTTCCGGCGCACCGTAGGAGCATATCTGCGTGGACATGTCCATAGTCGTGGTGATTCCGCCGAAGACGAACGGGGCGCCGTTCTGTTTCAGTTGAGCAATAACCAGCCCGCTGAGTTCCTCGGCGACACAGACTGCCAGCAGTCCCGCCTCGGTGGCCGGCGCTGTCGCGCCCAGCATGAGCATCGGCGTATAGACGAGCGGGATACCGGCCTCGGCGCACGCCAGCAGCCTGGCCAGACCGTCGTGGCTGTGCTGAAGTGGCGAGATCGGCTCGGAGTAATGCAGGATGAACGGTCGGCGGCGGAGTTCTTCAGCCCCGCCGGCGACCTGCCGGGCCATTTCCAGTCCGGCCTCGAATGTTTCGTCCGTCGTGGCGCAGAAGACGATCGGCTTGACGGTGTTCTTCATCACCTCGCGGAAGAGCACGCAGGCGGTCTGGTGGCGCGGTACGTCCGAGGTTATTCCGGAAGTTACCATAAAATCAATGTACGGCAGGGCGTCGGTCAGGCGGGCGAGGTCGGCTGCATCGGCCAGACAAAATGGACGTCGCTGATGAGTCTGGTGGTCCCAGATGGCTGAATATCCGATATGTGTCCCGAAGTAGGTGTTTGTCCCTTCAAGGTGCATCGCCCGGTTCCCTGTCCGGTCGAATATCGTTACGCGATTAGGCGCTCGCAACAAGGCCTCGTCCACCAGCCCTGCCGGTATCCGCACCGTCGAATCCTCATCCACGCGGCAACCGGCGGCGCGGAGCATCTCGATAGCCTCCGGATGGCCCACCTTGACACCCGTCCGCCAGAGGATATCCAATGCGGTGCTGTGAATCACACGGCACTGGTCAGCCGACAGTATCCGAACACCGGGCCTGTTGAGTGTACTTCCCAATCCTTCAATCATAATCTGACTCCAATAAGATCGTGGGTTGGCCTTCGTCCCCTGGGAACTCCGGAGCAGCCCGCGCCTACATCAATTCATCCATTCCGGGGAGTTTCATTCCGCCGGTGAGTTCTGACATTGCTTCAGCCGCAGCCGCAGCGGCCTGGGCCTGTGCAGCCGATACGGCCGCCTTAATCATATCCGCCAGCATCTCGGCATCACCGTCGCCCAAAACTTCCGGTGCGATTTTCACCTCCACCAATTGCATCTTGCCGTTGACCGTAGCCGAGACTACTCCCCCGCCCGCATCGGCTGTGAACTGGGTCGCTGCGAGTTTCGCTTTCATTTCCGGCAGTTTCACCTTCATCTGACCGGCCATCTTCAACATCTTACCTATATCACCGAACATTGTATTTCCTTAAGAGTTTTGTAGCCGCAAATTACACAAACCTCGCCAACGATTCTAATGCCGGTCATGCCACCGTTCCGGATCGCGGCTCGCATGATAAATGGCAATAACAAAGATTATTTCCCGTTTGATTACATAGTAAATCCCAAATGGAAATCGCCGAACCAGCGCCTTACGGACTTTATTGTGAACGGCAGGAAAAAGTTTGGGATTTCTTTGAATGAATGCGAGGCGAGAAACAACAGTGCGACGGAATTCCTTGCCCAATCCCGGGCTTCTGTTCTCGTACCAATGATATGCCTCCATCAGTTCCGCTTTTGCCACAGGACGGATGATGAGACGGTAACTCATTCGCTCTGCCTGATTTCTGATATGAGCTCTTCCAAAGATGAACCCGCTTCCGGATCCTTCCTCAACGCTTCCAGGCGGCGGTCCAACTCTTCTTTCTGCCAATCCGTCAGTTCGACCGCATCAGGCACAGAAGCGATACTGTCCCAAATGTCCTCAACCAGCTGGATACGTTCAGCCAGGCTCAGCGCAAGCACATCAGTCATGGAAATGGTTTCTTTCACTTTCATACTGTCAGTGTATCAGATTTGAACAGATTTGAGCAAATAATTTTATGCGTTTTCCCCACTTGTCGCCGGGGTTTGGCGGGTTATGTTTGTTATTGTTCCGTCGAAGAAGTCCAGTACAGCCTTGACGGCAGGGTCGTTGTTTATCTGGGCCCGCTGGGCCGATGAAATCGCCGTGTTCGCGCTGGCCGGCGCTGCGGCGACGGGCGATTCGTCCGTCGGAACGTATTCGCACACCACGCCCTGCCTGCCGAACAATCCGCCGAGAGCCTGGGCGATAGTCTCGTCCATTCGCTCGGCACAGCGTCGGCGGATGGCTTCGTGGGCTGAATCAAACCCGAGCCGGAGTGTGTCGCCGGTCAATCCCAGCACCTTCGCAGGACTCAACATCCCGGCAACCTGTCCCTGACGGTTGGCGTTCAGGACCGAGACAATCGCAGGCCATTGCCCGCGAACGTAATCTTCAGTCCAGGACGGATTCTCCAGCGAAGGGGCGTTTTGTGGAGTCGCATCGTCATAACCTGCGGGGGCAGGTTTCGCGGGAATCGGCCTGTTATCTACCGGCTTTTTTTTTTGACCTGCCGGAGCAGGTGAAGGCCGGCGGGTTGATCGCGTCGGCGTACCGGTCGAAGATCCGCCCGGGCGGACGACGGCTAAACGTTCGAGTCTTTCAATCAGACTTGCGGCATCGACGAACTTGTCGGCAGCGGCGAGTCTTACGAGCATGGCTTCGAGAAGCCCCCTTCCCGATGCCAGGCCTCGCAGGTTCCGACGCGTCGTCTGGGTCAGGCTGACGCCCTGGACCAGCGCCGGCAGCGTGAATTTGCCAGCCAATTCCGCCACGACCTTTTTCTGCGTTTCGGGTAATTCGATAAGCGGGCTGTCCGGGCCACAGGAGGAAGACAGCATCATGTGGCGGAACATCTCTCCGACGGCGGAGACCGCCGATTCCAGCGTCAGTCCGGAGCGGAGCAGTTCGTCGAGCGCGTCCAGAGCGGCGGCAGCGTCTCCGTCGGCGATTGCCGTTACTATCGAAGCGGTCCGCTCGTCGGACGGTGTGCCGAGAACGGCTACAACGTCGTCTTCGCCGACGACGCCCGCACCGGCAGCGAGTAACTGGTCCAGCAGGCTCAGCCCGTCGCGCATCGAACCGGCTGCCGCTCTGGCAATGCGGAAAATGGCTTCAGAAGTTACCTTTACGTCTTCGGCCTTGCAGATTTTCTCCAAATGTTCGGCGATTTTCCCGGTCGGTATATCGCGGAAGTCGAACCTTTGGCATCGTGAGAGTATCGTGGCTGGGATTTTTTCAGGCTCGGTGGTCGCGAAGATGAACTTGACGTGTTCGGGCGGTTCTTCGAGCGTTTTGAGCAGTGCGTTGAATGCGTCTTTGGTTATCTGGTGAACTTCGTCGATGTAGTAGATTTTGTATCGGCATCGTGCGGGGTGATAGATTGCGTTGTCGCGGAGTTCGCGGACGTTGTCGATGCCGCGGTTGGAGGCCCCGTCGATTTCCACCACGTCCACATCGTCGCCGCGTGCGATTGCAAGGCAGGCATCGCACTCGTTGCATGGCGTAATTGTAGGGCCGTCGGAGGACATGCAGTTGAGCGCCTTGGCGAGAATCCTGGCCATCGTCGTCTTGCCGACGCCGCGAGTACCGGTGAACAGAAACGCGTGAGCCA
>DAOVLV010000078.1 GCA_030631085.1 Planctomycetales bacterium
ACGGGAAAACTGAAATGATCGGAATGTGGGTGAAAAATAAACGTTTCTTCACGTTGCTGGTTTCTGTGGCGCTGGCCTGTTCGATATGCCTCGCTACCTCCGTCGGCGCGGAGAAAAAACAGGATGAGAAGCCGACGACCACACCGGCAACTGTGCCCGCGACCGCACCTGCGCAGAAACAGGTCGAGCCGGGATTTGAAAAAGGCGCGTTCGACTCGCTCGCAGTTCCGATTGGCAGATTGTTGAAACTGTCCTGGAAAGGCAAAACCCTGCAGGTCGATCACGAAAACTGGACAAAGGATTTCGAAGGCAAGACCAAGTCCGAGATCCTCAAGGTCCTTGAGGCCGAAGCGGAAAAGCGCTATCCCGGATCGGGCGGATGGGTGAAGTCGATGGCCGAGAGAATATTTCACGCCACCGCCCCCGAGCAGGCTTTTATGAGATTGCAGCTGACTGCCGGTAAGTTTAAAAGATCCCGCTCCGGCAGCACCGCCGGTACCAGGCGCAGCAGCTTCACGACGAGCAAACTGAAAGGAAAAGTTGAATTTTCCAGACTCGGCTCGTTCCGGGTCGTGCTTGAGGAGAGGGAGTCGCCGGAGAGGATAATAAAGTTCCACGACGACGGGCAGGGCGCCCTGATGATTGGGCTTTCCGACAAGAGCGGCAGACTGTCGCTGACGCTCAAGCAGAGCAGGGACGGGAATGTGAGCGTCAGGCACGCCGCCGGAGATGACGTTTTCGCCGCTGACGCGGGGTCTTTCACGGTTTTTTACGCCAAACATCCGCGATACGTGGAAGACCGGCTGTTTCCATTGCTCAAGCACGTGGGGATAGGCGCGCCGCTGACGCCCTACAACGCCGAGGTGAAGAAGGCGACTCTGGAGAGGCTTCGAAGCCTCTCGACGCCGGAAAAAATCGCACAAGGACAAAGACTCATCGAGCAACTGAATAGCAATTTGTACAAGAAGCGGCAGGAAGCCAGCAAGGCCCTGGCTGCGGATTTCGATAGTTATCGCTTTCTTATCGCTCAAGCGATAAGAAAGCCTTCCACGCCGCCCGAGACAGTCTCGCGGCTGAAGATGATCGTCAAGGCGAGACCAAAACAAAAACTGGTTGATGAATTCGTAACCGTCCAGGGACTGACCGCAAATGTCGGTTATCTTGTTAACCTGCTTGGCGAAGTCAAGCCGGCCGACCGTGCGATTGTCGCCAAAGCGTTGCAGCGACTAACGAAACAGAAATTTGGACCAGACCCAATTGCCTGGAAGAAATGGTGGTCGCTGAAACAGACCAGAGAATCTTCCGGTACCGGGTCAAAATAAATTTTATCGGAGTAAAACATTATGAGCAAACGTATGCGAAGCGATATTGTCAAGCGTGGTCCACAGCGCAGTCCGCACAGGGCGTTACTGAAGGCTGCCGGTCTGACCGACGCCGACATCCGCAAGCCTTTCGTGGCCATTTGCAGTTCCCACACGGACGTGATCCCCGGCCACGTTCACCTCGACGCGGTCGCCGAGTTAGTCAAGGCCCGCGTCCGCGCCGCCGGGGCAACACCGTTTGTCTTCAACACAATCGGCATCTGCGACGGGATAGCGATGGGGCATACCGGTATGAAGTATTCCCTCGCCAGCAGGGAACTCATCGCCGATTGCGTCGAGAGCATGTGCCGCGCCCACTGCTTCGACGCGATGGTCTGCATCCCCAACTGCGACAAGATCATCCCCGGAATGTTCATGGGCGCGCTGCGTGTGAACATCCCGACTATATTCGTCTCAGGCGGTCCGATGGAGGCAGGGCGAATCGACGGGCGAGACGTGGACCTGGTCGATCAGTTCTGCGCCGTCGCCGCTCGGCAGGTCGGAGAAATGTCCGACCGGCAGGTCAAAATTCTCGAAGACAACACCGGCCCGACCTGCGGCTCGTGCAGCGGTATGTTCACCGCAAACAGCATGAACTGCCTTTCCGAAGCCGTCGGTATGGCGCTTCCGGGAAACGGTACGACCCTGGCGACCAGCCCAGCCAGAATCGCCCTCTACGCCACCGCCGCCGAGCGGATCGTGCAGATGGCCAAGGGTTGGATACGCTCCGGGTGCAAGGATTCATTCCCAATGCTTCCGCGGAGGATTATGGACCGCAACGCCTTTACCAACGCGATGACGCTGGATATGGCGATGGGCGGCTCGACAAACACCGTCCTGCACCTGCTGGCGATGGCCAACGAAGCCGGCGTGAAATTCACGCTCGACGACATCGAACGGATATCCAGACGCACGCCGAATATCTGCCGGGTCGCGCCGTCGGCTACGCCCGAAGGGAAAATCTATCACATGCAGGACGTTCACCGCGCCGGCGGGATTTATACCATCCTCGGTCAGATCGCCGCCGACAAACCCGCCCTGCTCAAGACTGGCTGCATGACCGTTACCGGCAGGACGATAGGGCAGAACATCTCCGCATGGTCGCTGCGAAGTAAGCGGCTTTGTCAGGCCGGTAAGAAACTTTACCGCGAAGGCTGGCAGGCGACCGGCAGGAGCGTTGAATCCGTCAAGGCCATGCTGCGGGGCGAGAAGCCGAAAAAGTTGCCGACGAAAAATACCGGGCGATTCGACGCGACCGACCTGATCCGTCCGGTAGAGCGGGCGTTCACGAAAAAGGGCGGACTTGTCGTGCTTTATGGAAACATCGCCCGCAAGGGCAGCGTCGTCAAACTCGCCGGCGTTGACCCGAAGATGCACCGTCATAGCGGTCCTGCCAGGATATACGAGAGCCAGGAAGACGCCTGCGAAGGGATTCTTTCCGGAAAGGTCAGACCCGGCGACGTGGTCGTCATTCGCAACGAGGGTCCTCGCGGCGGGCCTGGGATGCAGGAAATGCTCGCACCGACCAGTTACATCACAGGGATGGGTCTTGGCGATAAGTGTGCGTTGATTACCGACGGGCGTTTCAGCGGCGGAACCGCCGGAGCCTGCATAGGACACATCAGTCCCGAAGCCGCTTCCGGCGGAGAGATCGGACTACTGAAAAACGGCGATATTATCGAAATCGACATCCCCGGCGGGAAATTGAACGCCAAAGTAACCAAGGCCGAGTTCGCCCGACGTCGAAAACGCTACCGACAACGGAAACCGCAAATTACCTACGGAACCCTTGGTCGATACGCCGTACACGCAACCAGCGCCGACACCGGCGCAGTGCTCGACTGGCCCGGAAAAGATAAATAAGCCACAGAGCGCCAAAAGCTGGCAGATGAGCGAAGCGAATCTGCCGGAAAGGATCGCAAGTGCAGGCTACGGCTTGTCTTCCGGCACTTTCGCTTCGCTCAAGTGCCGGCTTTAGAGATGGATGTTATTTGTACATTTATCAATGGTTATGCGCCGACGATATAAGAGCAAGAAATGCCGATACCTGTACCGCCATGGATAGTCTTTGTTGTCGCTGTCGGGCTGCTGGTGCTGATTTTTACCTACAAGATCACGCGGGCCATAATGTTTTCCCACGGATCGAGTCGGTCAATCCGTCGCCGGGGCAATCTCAGCGCTTGGGCGTACGCTAAGGGCCTGACCTTCGATGCCTTGCCGGACGACGGCCTGGCTGACCGCTTCAGCAACTTCAAGTGCCTTCGACGAGGAATGAGCCGATATGCCTACAACAGGATGGCGGGCAAGTGGGGCGACTTGCCGATTATGGCATTCGATTATCATTATTCCATTGGGACGAGCGAAAATCGAATAGATTATGACTTCTCCGCTGTGATTATCACCAGCCGGGTCCCGCTCAAACCGCTCTACATCTGCCGCGAAGGCTTCCTCGACAAACTGACCGAATCGATCGGGTTTGACGATATCGATTTCGAATCGGCCCAGTTCAGCCGGAAATTTCGCGTCAAAAGCCCCGACAAGCGTTGGGCCTACGACGTAATCCACGCCCGGACGATGGAGCACCTGCTGGCTGGTCCTGATGTCAGCATCCAGTTGGATTTCATGCACATTATCGCGTGGAGCGCCGATTGGTTCAGCCCGGCAGACTTCGACGCCGCCATCGAGTTAATCAGCGGAATACTGGACCGCCTGCCGGAATATGTCGTCCAACGACAAAGAGGAGATTGAGTGTCGTGACGACTTTTGATTTGAAATTCAAGCACTTAACGCAGAGAATACTATGGAAGTTCCGTACATGCCATTTGAAAGGCAATTTCCATGAAAACGCTTGAACGCGCCACACTGACGGGAAACGAGACAGATTCGATCAGGGAAGCGGTTCGTCTGATAAAGGCGGAACTTCCGGTTACGCGAGTTATCCTGTTCGGCTCGAAGGCGCGGGGTACCGCCCAGCCTGATTCCGACATTGACCTGCTTGTCCTCACTTCCGAAACGGTTACTCCGGAACTTCGACGCGAAATATCAGGCCGGTTGTTTGACGTGAGCCTGCACAATGACGTCCCACTCAGTTCAGTGGTTGTATCCGAGCGCGACTGGTCGGAGGGGCTGATCCGTCATATGCTCATCCACAGCGAAGTGGAACGAGATGGATGTGAAGTATGACCGACGGCGAGGTTTAACGTGGCCACTCCAAAGGGACAGGCAAACACCGCGGCCACACCATCAGTCTAATCCAGGTCACAGACAAATCGATGCCTGCCACAATGAAGGCACCGAAACAGATAACCCTGGTGTGAACCACCCCTTAGCAAGGATTCCTTCAATTCCTCCATCGCGTAGCCTTCGGATTCAATATCATCCTGAAGTTCGCCAATAATAGGTTCGATCTCTTTCCAACCAACGTAACCCAAAAAAGCACAGAAGTCGTTACAATGAGCCAACCACCGCTCTTGTTGCCATCCACAGTATCCTGGAGTCCGATGAATAAGCTCATCCAAGGCTTGAGGAGGCGGTCCTTCTTCGGCCGAGGCGCTATCTTGGAATTCCCCTTTGAACCTTATAGCCGCTGATCCGTCATGGATACACCACGGACAGATATCCTCAACCTCCTCCGTGCTGTAGAAGGGGCCCTCATATGTATAGTCGCGATGCTTTTGGCGCACTGGGCACTGTGTCAGCCTTTTTACGATCACTCCGGTGCCAACGGGATTCGGGTGATAGCGGAAACTGGGAAGGTCAGCCACATCACGTCCTTTCCACTATAGTTTTATATTCGAGTTGCTGCTGTCGATCACTCTAAACCATAGTCCCAGCATCCAGTGAACACAAGTTTGCAATAGGTAAAAAAGAAAGTCCGACACTGTTAAAGGGGCAGGCTTCTTCCCGATCGACTCGGAGAGATTGGATTTACGCTACCGGTGTTGGGCTTCGGTTTGGTAGCGGTCGCTCTAGGCCTTCCGCCAGATGGTTCCGCCGGGTGTGTCTTCGATGGTGATTCCCTCAATTCACCCTACGGTTACTTCGACCTGCGTTGCATATCCGAGTTTTTTGAGCAGGCCATCGCAATCTTCCCACGTAAGCCCGAACGCGCGGACGTCGGCTACGCCGAGTCTGGCAACGACGTTCCGGATATCCTCGAAGCCGTCATCCGCGAAATCGCCGTCCTGAATCGCGTTTTCGGCCCAATCCACCAGGTCCGCAATCACAAGTTGATGATGCAGATAAGCGGCAATTTTATCCGCGACCACTTTTTTTGTAATATTCATGGGGTTTCCTCGACTTTTCGATGCCCTTTGTCTTCGGGATACTTTTCGTGAATTTCCACCAATTCTCCCTTTTCATTTCGGATTTCCTGGAAGAATCGAACTGTGTTTTCTGCCGTATCGACCTGCTTGACATATCGGGCAGTCCATCCGTGATGCCCCTGCACCTCCAGGAAATACAGACGGCCTCCACTTGGGAGAACTTCCCAATTTCCGAACTTCTTTTCATTCTTTTCACGGTTTCCCACCGCGTTTCTCCCGTTTGTTTATTATAGCATGATTTAGCAACGATAACCCTATGCCTTCCGCCAGATTGTTCCGCCGGGGGAGTCTTCGAGGATTACACCTCGTTTTGCAAGCCAGTCTCGTATTTCGTCGGCGCGGGCGAAATCCTTTTCCTTTCGGGCGTTTTCACGTTCCGCAACCTGCACTTCTATCTCGCCATCGGTTACTCCGGGTTGGTCCGGTACCAGCCGGTCAGGCTTTTTTTCGAAAAGTCCAATGATGCGTCCAAGTTTTACTATTGTTCGCCCCGCAGGAGCTATAAGTATATTCTCGTTTCCGGGCCCGCGTGGATAGAAGCTTTCTTCATTCGCAAACTTATCTACTGCTCCGGTAATTTCATGTAGAACTGCTATGGCTCTGGCGGTGTTGAAATCGTCGTCCATCGCCTCGTCGAATTGCTGCCGGTGTTCAAGCACCTCTTTGACGAATGCAACGTCGGTTTTTGTCTTCGCTTCATTCTCAACGTCGGTAATATCTTTACCCTCTTCATAGACATCTTCATTGGCAACAAATTTGATGCGGTGGAAGAGGATATAGAATCCCTTCAAAGAAGATGCGGTTGCCTTTAATTGCTCGTCGGAGAATTCCAGAGGGCGGCGGTAGTGCGTCGAGAGGACGAACGCGCGGATGGTTTCGGGTGAGAAATCTTCCAGCAGTTCGGAAATCGTGCGGATGTTTCCGATGCTCTTGGACATTTTTTCCGAGCCGCCCGCAGCCTTGGTCTTGACGCGAGTCAGGCCGTTATGCAGCCAGTATTTGGCGAAAGTTTTTCCGGTGGCGGCTTCGGACTGGGCGATTTCGTTTTCGTGGTGCGGGAAGATAAGGTCCATCCCGCCGCCGTGGATGTCGAACGTCTCGCCGAGTAAGTCCATGCTCATCGCCGAGCACTCGATGTGCCAGCCGGGCCGGCCTCGACCCCAGGGCGAGTCCCATCCCGGTTCGCCCTCTTTGGCAGCCTTCCATACGACAAAGTCGGCGGGGTGGCGCTTGTTTTCACCGGCAAGGTCGCGTGAGCCGTGCATGGCGTCCTCGACCCGTCGCCCGGAAAGTTTCCCGTAATCGGGCGAGGCTGTGTAATCGAAATACACGTCAGAAGCCACCACGTAGGCTGCACCGTTATCTACCAGTCGCTGGACCAGTGCGATGATTTTGTCGATATTTTCCGTCGCTCGCGGGAAATGGTCCACGCCGGTTACGCCGAGCGTTTCGAGGCATTTGAGGTAATCGGCCTCGACTTCGGCGGCGATTTCGGACATTTCTCTGCCTTGTTCGTCGGCTTCGGCGATAATTTTGTCGTCAACGTCGGTGATGTTGATTACCAACTGTACCTTGTAGTCCTTATAGACGAGGTATCGCTTAATCGCGTCGAAGATAATAGGCCCGACGGCGTGTCCGATGTGCGAGGGTTTATAGACCGTCGGTCCGCAGAGGTAGATTCCGACCCGCCCGGGCCTGACCGGCTCGAACAGTTCCTTGGTCCTCGTCAGCGTGTTATAGACTCTCAATGTCATTTCCGATTTCCAATTGTCGATTTGGAAATTGTTACATTTCTTCGAGCAGGACCACCGCGAAAGCGGCCAGTCCTTCGCCTGCGCCGATGAGGCCCATTCCCTCGGCGGTCTTTGCTTTGACTGAAACGACCGAAATATCCAGCCCCAG